>SUUR01000011.1 GCA_015062435.1 Alphaproteobacteria bacterium
ATAAAGCCATAAAAAAGACAATTAAGACAATAAAAGGCATGTCTGATTACTGTTTAATGTTAAAAACAATTGAAGAAAATGATATATATACCTTTCTGCAATCATTAAATAATACTAATTTTTACTGTTTGAAAGAAATGCAAATTAATCAATACGGTCATTTTGATAGTGATAAGATTATACATTCTGCCGATTTATTTTATCTTCCTTATAAAAATAAATAAAAAATCTGTTTTACATTTCAAAAGAATCAATACAAAACATATATATTAAGCTGATTCTATATAAAATTAAGCTGGTTATAATACATTGTGAATAGGAAAATATAGTTTTATGCATGTTGGATTTTGGAATATACATGGTGAATTGGAAATATATCTAACATGCATATTACTATACTAATAAATGACAACAAACATATAAAATAAGCTCAACCTATGTAAAAATTTGCAGAGGTTTAACTTTTAACATAGCTAGTTTAAAAGTTGCAGATACAAATAATAGATAAAAAATCTAGTAAATACACACCATATATTTCAATAAATAGCCCATAAACAAGCGGATTTAGTTTTTGTAGTAAAATATAAGCTAAATAATAATTCAATCAAAACGGGCTAAATTTTGAACTTTATCCTTGGAATAGTTTATAAAATTGTATCAATATTCTTCAGCAAGTAGGATTATAATTACTTTTATTGTTTTAGAAACGTCTGCAGGATCTTCTGATAAATATTGCAAATTATTATCATAATAATCTATCTTCCAGAATATTTTTTGACCTTTATAATCAAAGCTTCCAAAATCATGTTCACCATAAGGATCATTAGCGGTGGTAAAATTATCAAAACTTCTTACTTTTTCTAGTATTTCAGCTATTTCATCTTGTGTTTTAGCTCTTATACCAGATGTTAACATAACTCTACCACCAATAAATGTCTTTCTAAAATTATCATTTAGTGTCTTAATATCAGTCATTAGTTAGCACTTTCTTGTAAATTTACCATAGAAACAAACATTTTGAAGTTTCTTAATGCCTGTCTGACTGATGTATGACTTCTGCGACCATATGATGATTTGGCACCAGCTATTTCATATTCAGGAAGTATAGTTGCAATATTTTTAGCAAGAAAATCTAAGGTTATTGCTTCTTTTCTGCATAATCTTTCTATTCTGCCTTGATAATCTAAAGCGGTGGAAGGTTTATAGTTTCTATTTAATAACCAATTTTTGAATTCATTTAACATAGCAAATCTCCTTTATTATAAGTGAATAATCTCTGTTATTACAGCGCAACCTCGTTTTTGTTCAGCTTCACAAGCTCTGATTGCGTCAGTTAAACTCCAATAGATAGTTGGCATTAAAACCGAATTGACTTTTATCTGATACATAGCTTAACCCTCTGATTTAATGTTATTTACTATATATATTATATCGTGAAAAAAGGTATTCGGGAGCCCCCTAAATTCAAAAAAATGCACTTTTTTCAAAATGTTAGATTAAATGCTTGTATTTAAAGGAAACTTTTTTACTAATTTTTTGCTAAAATCGTTAGTTTTTCTAAGTTTTGAATGTCTTTTGATAAAAAAATACCCTTAACATAGTGACATTAAGGGTATGAAGTTAAAATATGGCAACAAAATGGGTATTAACATTTTAAATTCTAGACTTTCACAATTTATCCCAATATAATCTATGAAAGATTAGATTTAGAGGTATTAAATGGAAAATTTATGGATTTTAACTGAAGAACGTCCCAAAACAACAGTAATAAAACAAATCATTGATTTATTTGTACGAGATTTTGAGGGAGAAATAACTTCAAATGGAGACATAAAAATTATTCCAAATATAAATGCTGGTATCTTTAATTTTTCTTATACCGTTGCAGGAATATCTTTAAGAAATATTGAAAACATAACTATTTTAACTGTTAGTGGAAATTCTAGTTTTTTCGATTTTTTAGTCTTTAAACAAGAAGAAAAACCTGAATCAGGAACAATTAAAAACTTAATTATGGCTATAGAAGAAACAAAAACTAGTGATGATGAATCTAGGAATACTGGGGTTTATCAAAGAGCTTCAAAATTTGTATTTATAGATGCCTATACTAAATCTCCTAAATTATATATGTTATATAATGATGAATTAGAATGTAGAGAAGATAAAGAACCTAGTGATACAAGCAAATTTGGAACTAATATGCTTTTAACATTAGATGTTGATATTGTTGGTAAGGACATTCACCAATGGTTTAATTCTTTTACAAATTTAGATGACTTAATACAATTTAAGTCACATATGAGAAAACCTCCTGCAAATAATATACCAATAGAAATAACAAAATTTTCAGATAAAATAGAAATATCTGGACGATTATCTAAACCCGCTGATGCAGGTAATATTGGACATGACCCTAATATTGGAGCTTTATCAATTATCTCAAAAACTATTAGAGAATTAGGCTGGGAAGGTAGAATAATTATTACAAGACATGGTGTTTCACAAGATTATGTTAATCGCTCTACTGGAAATAAATTTCTGTATTTATGCAAAATATTAAACCTAGAATTGGAAAATATAACTATACCAGTACAATATCTTCCTGATGAATATTGGCATTATGAAATGAAATCTGAAAAAATGGCTTCAATTTTGCTTCATCTTTTAGCAGAACATTATGGTGAACAAGGGATATATCAAAATCACGCTGGTTGTGAGAGAGGCTATTTTAAAACAAAAACAGGTAAACTATTAGCTCTTCCCAAAAAAGATCTCCAAGGTGAAAATTTATATATTCCAGATTTAGTATTATATGACCAAAGTGCAAACATTATCTTTCTTATAGAAGGAAAAAAGCTTAGCACACTACAAGATGGAATAGATGAAATAGAAAATTATGATAGTATTGAAAATGATACATCAGAAAATATTACCCAGAATGTTCTGTGTTACGCTATGTATCCATATTTGGTGGTAATAGTGACAATTTACCTCACTCAAAGGTTTTATTCTATTTAAGAGAAGATGGTAAAATTATAGTAAATCCTGATGCACCTGATTGTATAAAAAATATATTTAGACAGGTTGGTATCTTAATATAACTTATTTTTCTTTTCTAAAAATTAATATGTATTGGTGTATTTGATTTGCAACAAATGAAAATGGGTAACCATAAGGAAATAATTTTGCAGTTTGATCTGCCCATATTTTTAATCCTTTGTATTCTAAATTATCAATTTTATTAATACAATTAATTATATCAGCATGTAATAGATTTATATCTTTTTTATGTGGTTGCATATCTTTTATAAAAATAACAATATATCCTTTGTTTTTTAAGAATTTTGAAGATAACTCAACAGAATGCTTTAATTTTATATAAAATTCCTTCCGATCTAAATTACCCAAATCTCTACTATCATTAGTAAATGGTGTTGGATTGTTCCCGTATATCATAATATCTGCACCTGTTTTTTTCTTACTCATCATATTAGAATATGGAGGATCTAATAAAATTAATCCAACTTTTTCACCCTTTAAAATATTTTCAATATCTACTTTTTTTTCCAATATTTCTATAGCATCTCCACATAAAGTGTTCCCTTGACTTAAGTTTAATTTATCAGCAGCTTTTTTATACGCATTAATATAATCTATATTTAAATCAATACCGATACTTCTTCTTCTACATAAAGATGCACCTAAAAGCGAACCTCCAACTCCCATAAAATAATCAAGCACTATTTCATTTTCTTTTGTAAAAAACTTTATTATATCTTTCATTAATGGTGGTGGTTTAGGAGACGGATGTATTTTTCGTATATCAAAAGCAAAATTATCTGCTCCTGAAGTTTTATAATTAGTATTTAATACAGATGATGTGAAATATGTCCATGCAGCACCACTTAAATCATTCAATTTATTATTTAATTGGTACTTTCTTCCATCTGGTATAATTAACGTATTTTCACCTAAAACTCTAATGTCTTTATAATGAGCTTTTAACCATGACGGCAAGTTATAGTTGTTCAGATCACAACCCGCTTCATTCTGACTGCGAGAAGATGAATATAACTCACTAATTTTCTGATTATTTTTTTTATTTTTAGCTATAATGTCTTTTATATATTTTAATATTTCATTACTAACACTATCAGTATCTGCAATTCCCTGTTTTTCGAGAAATTCAATTAGTTTTATCTTATCTAAAAAAGAGTCTGTTGTTGCCATGGCATATCTCCTTGAGGCTGATAATTTGTAATAACAACTTCAACTGTTTCTGTATTTTTATTTTTTAGATGATAGCTACAATTTGAATATTTTTTATCTAAATAAGTTACAAAATATTTTTTACACCAATCATTTAATATGATATTTTCATTTCCCTTATGTTTTAATACATTAGACAATGCAAATTTCACATTTTTAGAATGTAAACTATCTAATAAACTTAATAGTTGTTTTTCTTCCTTTTCAGTCCAATTCTTAAATCCTCTATTTCCATCATTATATGATCCTGTTGATATTAAATAAGGAGGGTCGCAATAGACAAAATCAGAATCATTTAATGATGATAAATCGATATGTAAAAAATCGTTCGTAAAAAATGTAATATTCTTTTCTTTTAATGCTCTAGAGAAGTTAATTAAATTTTCTTCAATTTTTTTATTATAAGAACTTCTGGCTTTTCCAAATGGGCTGTTAAATTTTTGACTATTATTAAATCTAATTTGGTGATTAAAGGCATAACAGGTTAAAATAAAAAGATCCAAAGAATTTGGATTTTTATTATATAAATCACGTAAATTATTATAACCAATAATATTTTCTTGATTTAGATTAAATTGTTTTATTCTATTGTTTATATTTAATATAATTTCCTGGTCAGATGTGTTTTGAAAATATTTATACATATCAATAAGATATCCTATATGATCATTGCATATAATCTTATTTGCTTTAACATTTACACCAACATTAAAACCTCCTGCAAATAAATCCACAAATGTTCCTATTTGTTTTGGAAAAATTTGTATCAATGCTGGCAATAACTGATATTTTCCACCAGTATAATTTAAAGGACTCTTTATATACATAGCTTCTCCATATATACTAAAATTTCCTTTAATTCCTCTTTGTTAGTTTGCTTGCGGCTTTTATATCGTCTATAAGGAATTTTATAAATACATACAGAATTTGGTTTTGCATATTTATTCATAATATTTTCAATATCATTTAGTGACATCAATCCATCTGTACTATAGCTTAAGATTATGTGCTTAAATTGTGCATTGCTTATCAAATTTTCAAAAGCTTGTATAACAGTCTTAGATGAGCAAAAATCTGATTTTTGATTTTCATACTCTCGCTGACCTGTGACGCCTTTTAATTTTGGATTATCATATTTAGCTGCTGTTTCTAATACATGATAATTAGGTAAATACTGTCTTTCATTATATGGAGGGTCAATATAAAGAATATCTCCCTTTATTTTTTTCAGTAAACTCACACCTTCTTCATTAAAACATTTATTATTTTTATTATTAGTATAAATAGGAAGTCTACATAATTCATATTTCTTATATGTTCTTTTATCCCATTGCTTATGATATGCTCCATATGTACCAGATATATTAGATACAAAAGGAATACCTTCTACTATACATGCTATAAGATATGAATATTCTTTTTCATCAATTAAATTATTTTTAAACCAGTCTTCTACTGTATTCCTAGCAAAATCAATACGTAATGCATTATTATCATTAATGTACATACGATTACCAACTGGTGAATAATTATTTTGAAAAAATCTTTTATGTTTAGGTAATTTTTCTATATCATTTTCTTGTAATGAATTAAAATAATCTATTGGATCTTGTATTTTTAATTTATTTTTTAATGTATTAAACTGTGGTGTTTCATCAACTTCTATCGTTGCCTTTTGTAATGCATATGAAAAATACAATATATCATTAGAATATACTTCATAAAATTGCTTAAAATAACGACCAACTGTTCCTGTACCTGAGAATATATCACAAAAAGTATGAGCATCTTTAACATGCTTTTTAATAACGTCATGTATATTATCAAGAAGTAATGTTTTACAACCAATAAATCTCATTTAATTAATCCTATCATTTATCTGTCAATATAATTTCTCTATACAGTTTCGTATAATATCTGATTTACTTACGCACAGCTTTTTTGAGCAAAATTCTAGCTTTTGCTGCATATCTTTATCTATACGAGCTTTTATAATAACATTTTTAGGATCTTCAACTTGGCGACCTATCTTTATACTTTTTGACATAAACACCTCTCTTCCTCACAAAATGATATTTGTGGCCACAAAAGTCAAATACAAAAAATTTTTATACGCAAAAATCATATCAAACCTATGTAAATTTTTGCATGGGTTTAAATTTATTTGCTATTTGGAAGTTTTATTTTCTAAAAGTTGATTTTTATTTAGTAGAAAAACTGCAACTTCGAATTCTATTAAACATGACTGATACTTATAACCAACTCAAAAATGAGTTAAAAGTTCTCTATCCCGACGTTACGGAGACAGAACTAAAAGAAATGACTGATAATTTGATAGATTTATTTAGATTAGCTACTGAAATTATCAAAGAAGAACAAACAAGTTAATTAACCTCTGCCGAAGCAAAGTTAACATTTTGATTTTTCATAATAAATTGTAACAAAATGTCGTTAGAAACAACAAAATAATCGCGTACATACCCAATAATACAAGCTATAATAGAAATATAAATAAAAGGAGGATACTCTATGAGGAAGAAATATCAAAAGAAAATCATAGAAAAATGTACAGAAGCTGTTACCTTTGCTCGTGTTTCAAGTGAGAAGCAAGAGAGAGGAGCCTCTATTGATGCACAAAAAAAGTCAATTGAAGATTATTGTATAGAAAAAGGTCTTAAAATCATTAGAGAGTTTGAGATTACAGAAAGTTCAACTCGCGGTGATCGTGTCAAATATAACGAAATGCTTGATTTTATTCGCTCTCGTACTAAAAAAACTGCCATAGTTGTAAATTGCGTAGATAGACTTCAAAGAAGTGATGAAGATAATCCAGCACTAGATAAATTACGCAAAGAAGGTAAAATTGAACTTCACTTTATGAAAGAGCATATTATTTTAGATGAAACATCTCCGGTACAAGATATTTTTACTTGGAAAATGAATGTCTTATTAGCAGGAAACTACACCGATTCTCTATCATACAATGTCATAAGAAGTCGACGAATTAAGTTAAATCAAGGACAATGCCAAGAGCGCGCACCTCTGGGGTATTTAAATAAAAGAGATGACGAAAATAAAGCAATAGTCATTGTAGATCCTGAAAGAGGACCAATTATTAAGCGTTTATATCAAGAATATGCAACAGGAAAACATTCTATCCGTACAGTTTGGGATATATCAAAAACTTTAGGCCTGACATCGAGAGCAAAACATCATAAAGGACAGCCTGTCTGTAAAAATGCAATTTATGATATACTGACCAATCCATTTTATTATGGTGAAATGTGTATTAATGGAGAGTTTTATAAACACAATTATGAACCTATTATTTCTAAAGAATTATTTGATAAAGTCCAAAAAACATTTGTAAACAACGGCAATCACAATAGGAATAATATAGAAGAATATGCCAAAACACCATACACATTCAGAGGTATAATTCATTGTAAAGAGTGCGGATGCTTAATTACACCGGAAACAAAGACTAAAAAGAACGGAAAACAGTATATTTACTTAAGATGCGGTCATCCTAACAGAGTTTGTCACCAGCCTATTGTTAATGAAAACCAGATTGCTGAGCAATTAAAATGCGAATTTCTTGATAAAATAGCGATTCCTCAAACATTACAAGAATTATTAAAGCAGAAACTCTTGCAAGAATTAAATGATACGTCCGCATTTAACAAAAAAATGAAGAGCGATATTACAAACAAACTCAATGAAATCAAATTTAAAGAAGACAATTTACTTGATTTTTACCTTGAAGGAAAGCTCTCACAAGACAAATATGAAGAAAAACAAAAGCAATTTTCACAAATGCGTCAGGAACTAGAACAAACAGCTGAAAAATATAAAAACATTGATGCTGAAATGAAAGAAAACATAATGAAAACAATGGATTTAGCTTGCAATATCTCTAAAATATTTGATATGGCATCTCCAGAAAAGAAAAATGAACTAATAAGGATTCTTATTTCAGACTGTAAACTTAACAATAAACAGCTTGAATATACAGTAAACAAGCCTTTTGATAAGCTAATTAACTGCAGGAGTTGCAAAGAATGGCCAACCATAATCCTTGAGCACATGGATGAGTTTGAAGGAATAATGGCGTAAATAATGTTTGGTAATATTTAGTTGCATTTATACCCCGTAACATTATAATAAAAAAAATTACAGAGAACTAAGGGGGACTAAAATGGACGATTTGATTGCTAGCAAAATAAAAAAAGAGGAAGATTTATTCGCTTTTATAAGTAATCGCATAGATAAAATATCAAATTATAATTTATTATTAGGTGCCGGTGCATCTGTGACTTCTGGCGTTTCCACTGCGCAACAATTGATCGAAAAATGGAGAGAGGACATTTTTAAGTCTTATCCTGAAAATGAAAGTGCTGAATATACAAAAGAAGTTGCTCAGAAATTTTTCAGAGAAAAATTTGGTCGAGAATATGATGAAAATAGAGAATATTCTTTTTTATTTAAAGAAAAATACCATCTTCCAGCTCAGCGTCGTAATTTTGTGGAAACCACAATAAAAGATTCCTCCCCAAATATTGGGTATAGATATTTAGCAAATCTTATACGTGCAAATTATTTCAACACTATATTTACTACAAATTTTGATGATTTATTAGAACAATGTTTACTATCCGTTAATCTAGACTTGAAACCCATTACATGCTCACATGATGCATCTATTTCTTCTATACCTGTGGTATCAAATCGACCCAAAATTATAAAATTACATGGAGATTTTCTATTTGATGATATAAAAACGACAATAGCCGAAACAAACCGACTTGAAATAAATATGCAAAATAAATTTGAGGAGTTTTTAAAAAATTTTGGTCTAATTGTCATTGGGTACAGTGGTTGTGACGATTCTATAATGGATATTCTTGAACGTCTTATAAAAAGAGAAGGCTTTTTAGATGGAGGCCTTTATTGGTGTACAAGAAATATAAATGAAATAGAGAACAATTACAGATTAAAAAAATTATTATTAAACGATAAAGCATATATTGTAAAAATTGATGGTTTTGATGAATTTTTTGCAAAATTAAATCATTCGATAACAGAGCCTAATTTTGATAAAGATCCCTTCAAAAAAGAAAAAAGCAATATATTTCCACTAGATTGTATAGAAAAAATTATAAAATGTTTTCCTAATAATGAATTAATAAAAGCCGATTGTGAAAACTATAAAAAAACATATAAAACAACACTTACTCAAGCATTAGATGAATTTTCATCCAAGTATTCTTCAAAAGAAAAAAATATAGATGAAGATAACATTAATTTATCAAAACTCACTGACGATCCTTCTTTGAAAGGTCACATTGCAACATTAAATCAATATATAAGAGACGAAAAATCCCCAGAAGAATTAGTTAAATTAATTCAAAAAATAGAAAAAGAATCCTATAACTTTTCTGATATTAGATTATTTAATTATATTGAACGTCTGAAACTAAATATTTTAAAGAAAAAAAATGACACAACAGAAATTATTAGAACACTAAATGAATTAAAACAGTTTAATGAAGAAAAAAAATTTATATTTAAAGAAACATATATTGAATTATCAGAATGTTACATTGATAAACAAAAATGGGACGAAGCCATTAAAGTTTTAACAGAAGCGATAAATAAAAACAAATATGAATACATGTTTTATTTACTATTAGCATCTGCACAATACGGAAAATACAGATATGAAAGTAATCCCGATAAATCAACCTACGATGATATAAAAAATACTTATATTCAATGCATCAACTTAAATCCTTCTGTCAGATATAATCAGGCATATGGAAAACTAACAGATTTTTTATGCTCGTCCAAAACTATAAAAATTGATGAAGAAGAATTTAAAAAAATAATTATTGAGCCTTTTCAGAAACAAAATATTTATGACTCTGATTACCCTTATATACTTAGCCAAAAAGCTATTTATGATTATAACAATGGACATTCAAATCCTTTTGAGCAAATAGATCAATTATATAACGATATAAGAGCTCCGCAATCTTTAGAGTATAAATCATCTGTATACCGAAATTATTTGAAAACATGCCTTGAAACAAAAAGGTTAGATTGCTTTGAAAATTGTAAAACGGAAATTCCTTTTACTTTCAAAAAAAATTCTTGGTTTATAAAAATCACATCTCAATATGAATTATCAATTCACAATAATTTAAATCAAGCCATTAACATACTGCAAAATAATCTTTACTTAGATACTAATAACGAACTATTACTTCAATTACTTAGGTACAAAATTTACAATGAAGATTATGACTATGTAGAGCAGAATTTGAATAAATTATCAGATGAAGAGGATATATACGATATTAAAACAACCTTATATGAATACAAAAAAGACTTAGAAACATTATATACAATTTCTAACGAACATTATTTTAATAGCTCTCAAGAATTTTATGACAAGATGAAATACTCCTATCATCTATTGATATGTAAAAAATATCAAGAATGCTACGATTTACTTAATGTCACTCAAATACAAAACCCAATTTTAGAAATAAATTATGAACTAGCAAGAAAAGGAATTGGTAAAAGTATAAGAAACGATAAGATAAATGTATTATATACACAATGCTCTGACGAAGAAAAAGCTGCAGCATGTGTTTTATTAAATAAAAATGAAGAAGCCATATCTATATTAAACAGTATAATTCAAAAAGATAAGGAAACATATTACAGGATAAAAGTATTTCCCGTATTTGAGACAATAGCGAGTAAATTGACATTTTAATTATTATTTAAAATAAACAATTACTATTAGTCCGTGGATTGCAAGACATCTTCTGCCAAAAATTAAAGACCTGTCGTTGTAACAGGTCTTTTTGTTTATGCTCGCTTAATTTCTCGCTTTATGCGTATGCGTTCGCATAGATTAGATAAACTTGCAGAAACTTCTATTCTTTTGAAAAAGTCGTTCCAGCAGTTATTTTTTGAAAGATAACTTCTTAGCCATACTTTATGCTTTTGCCACTGGTTAGGTTTTGAATATCTAGAAAAAATATCCTTTGCAGAAACATTTTTTTCGATGATTTCAATGGCTTTGGCGTATAGCTTTTTGCCTTCTTCTACAGGATTATTACAATACAGTTCAAAACCATTGAGACAATTTCCGTTTTCGTTAAGGTGTTCTGCAAGTCCCCAAGCAATTTTGAGAGCATAATCGCTTGTTGGTTTGAACTGTGCAGCGATTGGAAGACCTTTATAAATAAACTGCAAGCAGTCATCTGTCATGATGTGATAGTCATCATGTGCTGATGAGTATGACCAAAATTTGAACGGTAACTGTTCATTGAAATGTACAGGGGCATGTAGCACAGCACCTTTGGAAAGGCGTTGCATTGCGACAGTGAACAATACGGGAGCAAGATTTTCTCCTGTCAGTTTATCCATTTCAATACAATCTTTGCCAAATAATGACATGAATGTCATGAAGTTCTTGTGAATACAAAAACGATTGTCTCCTCCAGCAAGATGCAATAAAATATAATCTACTTTTTGTGTGTATTGTATCGCAGTTCTTGAAAGATATCAGGTAAAAAATAATGTGCCTTGTTTGCAAAATTAGCCGGTGTTTTGATATCAATCATCCGATATCGGATGAAAAAAGGCAAAATTAAACCCGTTGCATATATTGTCTTAGGTTATACTTTGTTTGAATAATGCTAAAACAGTGATGTTATGGATTTGATAAAAAATAAAAATTATATTGTATTTTTTCTAAATTGATTGATAATTAATAATAACAAATTTTATAATTTAATAGGGTAATAATAATGTCTGAACATTGTCATCATCATCACCATCACCATCACCATCACCATACTGAAGTAACAGCTAAATCTGTAAAATTGTTGATTGTATCGTTTGCAATTAATATGTTTTTGTCCATAGCAGAAATTATAGGCGGTATTATCTCCGGTAGTGTTGCTTTGATTGGTGATGCGTTACATAACACTTCTGATGCATTATCAATTTTGATTGCTGTTATTGCGTTTAAGATAGGAAGTAAAAAAGCATCAGCAAAATATACATATGGTTTTAAGCGGGCCGAAGTTATTGGCGGTTTTGTAAATTTGATATTATTATTTATATCGGGTTGTTATTTGATGGTTGAAGGTATCGGACGTTTAATCCAACCTGAACAGATTGAAGGAATGATAATTATTTGGATTTCTGTTTTGGCATTAGTTGTTGATATTTTTACAGCAAAAATATCTCATCATGGGGCTCATCATAATACAAATATGAAAATGGTATTCATCCATAATTTGGCAGATGCATTCGGCTCTATCGGAGTTATTATTTCCGGACTTTGTATTGTGTGGTTTGGTGTGTATAGTGTAGATGGTATTGTTGCATTGTTGATTGCGTTTTATATGATTTTTCAGTCAATCGTAACTTTTCCTAAAATAGTTAATATTTTAATGAATGCAGCGCCAGATAACATTGATATTGAACAAGTAAAGAAATCTATTTTAGAGTTTGATGATGTAAAAGATGTACATCATCTGCATTTATGGAATATCAGCGAGCATAATATTGCCTTAGAATGCCATGTAGAAAGTTGTAATTCTGATGTGGTAGCAGAGATTTCTGATAAGTTGAAAAATAAATTCGGAATAGATCATTGCAATATTCAAGTAGAAAAAATATCTTGCGGAAAATGTTGTGATTTGTGATAAAACTTCTTAGTTTGATTTTTTGTTTCCGACAGAATTGTTGTTGGAATGTGAAATCTATTTTTCAGAAGGTTGTTTCGTTTTGATTAGGGGGGATAATTGTTGAAATTTGTTTTTTTCTCTTTTTATATATTTGGACAATTTAGTGTATAAGGCTTTGGTTTCAAGAGAAAATCTTTTCCAATCAGTATTTTCATCATATCCCATAGCATGGATATGATACCCTTGTTTTTGATATGCTTTGGCAATTGCATCCCAGTCTTCAACTCCATTTTTGTTATAGAAGATAATTTGCGGTTTTTCTGGAAAACAGGTTAGCATGTACCATGTGTGTGTACCGGCAATTCCTACGGACATGTCTACTTTTTTGTACATATTTAGGAATTGATCGTGAGGAACTCCCCTAATACCAAAAACATGCTTATCTTCTTTTACTCCGGGAACATACATATTAAATTCTTCAGCAATATTTTTTACGTGTTCAACATCATTTAGCTTATGAAAGTGTTGTCCCAACAGATATTGGTTTTCTTTATCGTATTTGAAAGAATTAAATACTTCTAAAGGAACACTCTGCTGTTTGGCGGATAATCCGCACTTTCCGTCTGTAAACAGTTTTTGAGGGATTAGCATAATAACTAATGATTGTGAATTTAATTCCTTAAATTGGGGGAGTTGTTTGTGTGCTTGAGGAGTAAGAGGTGATTGAGCAAATTTATCCCAATCGTTTTCATTAAGTTTTTTATCTAAAAGGCTTTTTCGGTAACTGATACCATTTTCTTTTATTTGGGAAGCATCTTCCCATGTTGCAATTTTCATGTTAGAGACAAAAGGGGATAAGCGCTCATAGATGTCTGCTGTTTCTTGTTCAAAATCTTTTTTGTTGTCTTTTTCACTATATGCAAAAATCTCTTGATTGTTGAGCTTGCCGAAGTTTAATTCCATAAATCCATGTCCGCCGGCAGAAGTAATAAGGGCTATCTTTTTCATCTCAAACTTCCTTTCTGGAATGTTAATTGAAAATCACTAATTAAGTTTATATTAACATATTTTTAGCCACCAATCAATGTTAATTGTGAAAAAAAAGATAGTTACCATATTTGAATGTCTATTTTAATTTTGAAATAGCAAAGGCAAATATATTTATTGACATGGAGAAAATAATTTAATATTGTTGGCAACAATAGTTGGACATTCGTGTGCGACTTGTTATGACGTGGATTATGACGTTTGATAAGTATGTTTGAATGTTTAGTCAATTCTCATCAGAGTTTTTTTTGAGGTAAAAATGGCAAAAATAAGTCCTATTCAATTTTTTCGTCAAGTTAAACAAGAAGTAAAAAAAGTTACTTGGCCTACCAGAAAAGAAGTGTTGCAAACATCTTTAATGGTTGTGGTTATCGTGTCTATTGCTGCAACATTTTTCTTCTTTGTTGATCAAATACTCGGGTGGGGGATAAAGTTAATTTTAGGTCTTGGAGAGTAGTTTGATGGAAGCTCGTTGGTATGTTGTAAATGTTCATTCCGGTTGCGAAAAGAAAGTTGCCGAATCGGTAAAAGAGCAAGCTGTTATCAAGAAAATGGAAGATAAAATTCTTGATATTATGATTCCGACTGAAGAAGTGGTGGAAGTTAAAAAAGGAGCTAAAGTTACATCTGAACGTAAGTTCTTCCCCGGATATATTTTGGTGAAGATGGTAATGACAGATGATGCATGGCATTTGATTAAAAATAATCCGAATGTAAGTAATTTCTTGGGTAGTCGTAATAAGCCTTATCCGATTACAGAAGCAGAAGCTCAAAGAATTATTACTCAAATGCAAGAAGGAATCGAACGTCCGCAAACTGTGGCCAATTTTGAAGTGGGTGAACAGGTGAGAGTTTGTGACGGACCTTTTGCATCTTTTGTCGGTTTGGTTGAAGATGTGGATACAGAAAAAGCAAGAGTTAAGGTTTCTGTTTCTATCTTTGGACGAGCAACACCGGTGGAATTGGAATATGCACAAGTAGAAAAAATTTAATTTATATTAGGTTTGTGTTATGAAAAGCATCAGGTAAAAATCTGGTGCTTTTTTGTTTTTTAACTTTATTTTTAGCATTATTTGTTTTAAGGTGTCTAATATGATGCTTGGTTGTGTCAGGTGTCCAAAAATTTTGGATTTGAAAATACTTTTGAATTTTTAATAGCAATTAAATGAAGGAAGTTAAATCATATGAAAAATACTTTGTTAATGACAACGGCATTGGTGGCAGTATTTGGGGCTACTGATGTTAGGGCAGCAAAAAATATTGATGCCTCATATTATACAACTCCTGCCCCAGAAGGTAGTTGGGTTTATAGTGAGCAAACAGAACATAATGAACAAATAATAAAATCTATCCATACCAGTGATATTGCAGATTTAACAGATGATGAAGTAACAATATCTGGTGTATATGCTCAAACAGAATTTACTGATAATAATGGAACAGCATTGGGTATGAGCATTGGAAACACTCAAACAGAAGGTTATGCTCATACAAAAGAACTTACATTAGATGGTAGTAGTGGAAAATATACCAGGTTAGATATCGATGACAGAAATGAAGACAAATCCACAGCATTAGATTTACTTAACATTAGTGAAGGTGGTGAAGTTAATGTAATCAATAGTGATGGTATTCACGCAGATGGTAATATTAATATAACAGGTGGTGTTGTAAATTTAAATGGCTCTGAATTAATAGCAGAGGATAAATTTGCTAAACTAAAAGTTTCTGGTGGTGAAATTAACATTTCAGGTGATGAAAACACATTCAATGGCATTGGCAGTGAAATCTCAGATGATAATGTTGTTGATGGTTATAATGAACATGCTTGGGACTCTGTTGATGTAACTGGTGGAAAAATTAATGTTAATTCAGGCAAAGCAGGTGATTTAGAGTTTAATGAAAATATTCCTGATGTAGGTAATTATTTAGTTGGAACAGAAGTTAATATTAGCGGTGGTGAATTAAATATTGCTGAAAATAGCGGTATTACAACAGTAAAAGGATATAAAGACAATTCTAATGAAAATACTACTTATCTTGCCAAAGCCAATATTAACCTTACAGATGATGGTGTAATTAACCTTTCTGGCACATTAACCTCAAATGTTATGGGAACAGGCACCGGTGAAGGTAATGGCACATTAAATATTAACAATTCTAATGCTGTTGTTAATGGTGAAGTTAATGATGTAAACTTAAACATTAATGCTAATAGTACATTAAGTACTTTATTTACAGAAAATGAAAAAGAATATACCAATCTTACATCATTGAATGTAAATGAAGGTAATACATTTACAGTTGATTCTGAATTGGGAGTTATTAACGCAATTAAAGTTGCTAAAGGAGCAAGTTTAAATGTAAAAGGAACAGATCTTTATACGTTTGAAAAAAATGCTTTGACCGATGATATTGTGATTAACGGAACATTGAGTGCAACGGATAGCACTATTCAGGCAGGTAATGATGCATATGTAGCAGAAAAAAATTCTAATATTTTATTAGATGGAGCTACTGTAAATCTTACAGATACTGATTTGGAAGCTGTTGGTAATATTAATATCAAAAATACCAGCTTAACTTCTAATTCTTCAGGAACAGGTGAAAACGGTTATGGGATTTGGGCTGATGGTGATATTAGTATCGAAGGCGGAAATCTGAAGCTTACTCAATCATATCTTAATGCTGATGGAGATATTAGTGTTGATGGTGGTAATCATACATTGGTTGATAGTGCTATGGATTCATATAACGGAGATATCGCTATTAATGCAGGCACTGTTAATATGAATGGACAGTCTATTGATGCTTGGAACGGTAGCATAGAAATGACCGGTGGTGAATTAAATATGAATAATTCTTCTAATACTGAAGACCAAGATGTTACATTATGGGCAGCTAAAGGGATCACTATCAGTGGTGGTACTATCAATATGAATGCAGATGAAGCATCTATTGACACATTGTATGATTTATTGGGTGAAAATGGTGAAGTATTACCCAAGCCTGAAAAAGCCGGTGATATTACTATAACCGGAAAGAATACTGTTGTTAATGTTAATAGCAGTACGGCAGAAATATCATCTGAAGGAACTATTAGTATTGCCAATGGTGCGCAAGTAAATATTACCGAAAAGGGCGTGTTAAGTTCTTATAGTTCATTTGAAATTGTTGACGATGATTTGGATTTAGGTAAGAAATCAACGTTATCATTAACAGACACAGGTACCATTAACCTATCCGGTAAGTTAAATTCACATATTGACGGAAACGGACTGGTTAACATTAAAACGTCTTCTGCATTAATTGATGGTGACATTAATGGTTCTAATATTACATTTGAAGCAGACCATGCTCTAAGTAAAGCAATTAGTGGAACAATCGGAGAATTGTCATCATTAAATGTAAAGAAAGGAACACTTACTTTTGATAAGAAAGTTGCCAATATCGGTAATTTGAATATTGATGGCGGATTAGATATCGGTCTTAACAATGTGACGGTATCAGGTGATGCAATATTTAACAGTGGTTCTAAATTGAGTTTAGAAATTGCCGATGCTGATAAATACGGTTCATTATCTGCAGATAGTATTACCGCCAAAGACGGTTCAAAATTGGCACTTAACGTAACCAAACAAATGGCCATTGATGAAGAAATAAGTGGCTTAAAATTGTTAGATGCTCCGACCATTGATAACAAATTTACCAATGAGCTATCCAATGCACGTTATGAAGTAAGCAACGATAAAGGTACTTATACCATTAAATATGTTGCATCAGCTTCTGATGTTGTTGCCGATGCCGGAGGTAGTTCAAACAATGCCGGAACAGCCGAAGCATGGGATGCAATTATCTCAGCTCCTGCCGTAAGTGAAACAGCAAAAGCAGTAGCCAATGTATTGAATGAACTTTCCAAAGCTGCAACCACATCTGAAGGTAAAAAAGCTTATGTTGATGCTTTAACGGCAATAGCTCCAGATGCAGCCCCATCAGTACAACAAACACAATCAGAAACAGCCAACCAAGTATTTGGAGCAGTCGGTTCTCGTTTGAGTGGCGGTTCAGTATCTCAGAGCGGAGGCGGCAGAGGAGTATCTTCTAATTCCGGAGGCAGAGGAATGGGCGGAGCTCATGGAGGCCGAGGCGGACACGGCGGTAAAGGTGGACACGGACGTAGTCATGGTGGAAGAGGAATGTCTTCAGGTGATACTATGTACCAACAAACAGCCGTATGGATGCAAGGATTGTTTAACAAAGCAGAACTTGAAGATACTTCGAAATCCAAAGGATTTGATTCAGAAACCAGTGGAGTTGCATTGGGTATAGAAAACTTTATAAATGAAGATGTTAAGGTTGGTATCGGTTATGCATACAATCACACAGATATTGACGGCTTTATGCGTAGTACCGATGTTGATACCCATACAGCAATTGCTTATGGAGAGTACAAACCATCTAACTGGTTTATAAATGCAGTAGCTACCTATGGTTGGTCTGATTATGAAGAAAATAAGAATGTTGCCGGATCAACCGTAAAAGCCAAATATGATGCCGAAAGTTTCGGATTGCAAGCAATGACCGGATATGAATTTGGTGCAAACGGTTATAGTCTCACTCCTGAAACCGGTTTACGTTACGTTCATATCAAACAAGACGGTTATAAAGATACTGCAGACCAAAAGGTATCAGGAGGTCAGAGTGATATCTTAACCGGTGTAATCGGAGCCAAATTATCCAAGAATTGGGAACTTGATAATGGTATGAATTTACGTCCGGAAATCAGAGTTGCCGCAACTTATGATTTGGTAAATGATGATGCCGGTTCAGTGGTAACATTAGCCAACGGCTCAGCTTATAACGTAAGCGGAGAAGCATTAGACGAGTTCGGAATGGAATTTGGAGCCGGCTTAACCGCAGAAGTAAATGATAATATTGAATTGTTTTTAGGATATGAAGGTAAATTCAAAAAAGATTATCAAGACCACTCCGGTTTGATAAATGCTAAATACAAATTCTAATGCTTAAAACTTTGGAATTTTGAACAAAGCCCCTGTAACTTAGTAAGTTACAGGGGCTTTTTGATAATTAAAAATAATTATGCCACATTTTCATTTACATTCAACGCCCAATCTATAGCCTTTGATAGCTGATCCGCACAAGAAGTCCCCTTCCCTCTACAATCATTTCCACGCAATATATTTGCAACTTCTTGTGCAGGTTTTCCTTCCACAAGTTTTGCAATAGCTTGTAAATTTCCCACACAACCACCATTAAATTTTAGATTATACAACTTTCCATTTTCAATATCAAAACAAACACTTGTTGAACAAACTCCATGTGTTACATAAGAATAATTCTTCATTTCAACTCCTAGTTTTATTATAGTTCAAACAATAAATATTTACCATAATATCCTATTTAACACAACAAAAAAGAGGCTT
The DNA here is from genome assembly GCA_015062435.1 of Alphaproteobacteria bacterium. Taxonomy (GTDB): domain Bacteria; phylum Pseudomonadota; class Alphaproteobacteria; order RF32; family CAG-239; genus CAZU01. Next base: position 19,475 of record SUUR01000011.1, read on the forward strand.
TTTATGGTGGTGGAATATTGATGAATTACTAACTGAAATAATATCCTATTATGAAGAGTTCCAATACCAATTAGATGAGTTTTTATAACTATCATCACACAAATTTAATCTCTATATCTGGTTCTTATCCAAACTCGCTTTTGCTGTTCTTTATCCAATATAGCAGGCTTATCTTCAAAACCGCCCATTTCTGTCATCACCTTTGACATTGTTTTGTAGGATGGTTGATTTTCCGCCTTGCATGTTATCAAAACCTCATCCAACCCCAACACCTCTTTTGCATATTTGCAACAAAGCTTCAATCCCATACTTGCTAAGCCTCTATTTCTGGCCGAAGGAATTGTATAATAAGACACATGTCCTCCTTTTTCTTTCAAAGTCTCTGTTAAGCCATGACGAATATCAAAAATTCCGACGAATTTTTCATCTTCAATCAACCACAATCTTGTCGATGCGACATATCCATCTTTTAATCCAATACCCAAACGACTGTTTTCACAATCAATCTTATAATCAAAGAAATTATCACATTTCAAACCACTCTTTATTGCATTTGTATCATAAGGAGTTGGAAATTTCTTCATTTCTTCCACCCCATCTTGAAATGATAGCCAATATTTTTCTTCCGGTAAAATAAGTTTTAGCATCTTTTAAACTCCTTACACTAAACAATATTTTTTTAGACTATCTAAATTTTATGATATTTTCAACAAAAACCCCTCCACTATGGGAGGGGTTTTATTTATGGTGGGCCCTGATGGACTCGAACCAACGACCAGACCGTTATGAGCGGCCTGCTCTAACCAACTGAGCTAAGGGCCCATCAATTGGTCGATACAATAAATACGGCAAATAATTATTATAGTCAAGCGGTTTTATTCTATTTTTAATAAAAAATACCCAAGTATACAAACTTGAGTATTTTTTATTGAATTTTGGGTGCAAAATCTCGCCAATTTGTAGGAAGACCAAAATTCTTTATTTCTGCAATTTTAATAAATGTTATAATTGCATCTTTATCATTTTTTGGAATATCTTCATTTTTCCATGAGAATAACCAACTTAAAATTATTTCCTTATTACGAACAAATAATGTTTCTTCATACCAAAGAATATAATTTTCAACAACTTTACGCATTTCTTTATACGTAAATTTCAGATCATCTTGCTCTGCTATACATTCTTTTTGTTTGAGATTTTGTTCCCATTTTTTAAGAATTGCATAACTTTGCATCAGTTCTCCCATTGCTAGTCGACATTCTCCTTTCAGAACTAAAAATGCCATATTCATAGCTGAGGAATAACTTTCTCTTGCATCAAATAATAATTTTTGTACCATAATTGTTGTATTAATATATTTTATAGTGATTATAGCCTAACACTACCAAATATAATGTCAATATATTCTTTTACTAATGCAAAACAGTCGGTATTTTATTTTAACACCGACTATTTTTCCATTATTAACAATTCAATCCCAAATCTTTCAACATTTGACCAATAGCATTACAAACATTTGTATAATACTCTCCAAAACGACTTTTTTAAAACCTCAATCATCGCTTTAAACATATAATTCCTTATAATATTTTTCAGGATGTTTAATATATTCCTCAATTTGTCAAACAAAAAAGGCCGAAGATTTATCTCTTCAGCCTTTTATTAAAACACAGCATTACTGATCTAAGAAACTTCTAAGCTTACGTGAACGGCTTGGATGCTTAAGCTTACGTAATGCTTTTGCCTCAATTTGACGAATACGTTCACGAGTAACATTAAATTGTTGCCCTACTTCTTCTAAAGTATGGTCTGTATTCATACCTATTCCGAAACGCATTCTCAACACCCTCTCCTCTCTAGGTGTCAGAGAAGACAAAATACGTGTGCAGGTTTCTTTTAAGTTTGAATGAATTGCAGAATCTAACGGCTGTAATGCACTTTCATCTGCAATAAAATCCCCTAAAGAAGAATCTTCTTCATCACCAACCGGTGCCTCTAAAGAAACTGGTTCTTTAGCAATTTTCATCACTTTGCGCACTTTTTCCAATGGCATAGACAATCGTTTGGCCAGTTCCTCAGGCACCGGCTCTCTCCCCATTTCAGCCAACATCTGACGAGAAGTTCTAACCAATTTATTAATAGTTTCAATCATATGTACCGGAATTCTGATTGTGCGAGCCTGATCTGCAATTGAGCGAGTAATTGCTTGACGTATCCACCATGTTGCATAAGTAGAAAACTTATATCCGCGACGATATTCAAATTTATCAACGGCTTTCATCAAACCGATATTACCTTCTTGAATCAAATCCAAAAATTGTAAACCACGATTAGTATATTTCTTAGCAATTGAAATAACCAAACGCAAATTTGCTTCTATCATTTCTTTTTTAGCTTTTTCAGCCTCACGCTCACCTTTTTTGATAGTATCAACCATACGTCTATACTCAGAAATCGGCAAACCACACTCTTGAGCCATTTTGGCAACAGAATCTCTGAGTTCAACAATTTCTACTCCGTATTTTTCTACAAAAGCTTGCCAATGCTTATCTTTTTTATGAGAAATTTCTTCAACCCAATTTGGAGATAGCTCTGATTTCTGATATGCGCTTAAGAAATCTTCACGTTTGATTTTGCAAGACAATGCATAACGCATTAACTTACCTTCTAATCCCATTAAACGTTTATTAAGCTCATTCAATTGCTCAACAAGCTGTTCTACTCTTGTTGCATTAAGATGGATTGAGCTCATTAACTCAACCAAGTCTTTTTTTACTTCCAAATACCTTTTTTCTACTGATGGAGTAACTTTTTTACCGGCAATAATCGCCGTAACACGTTGTTGTTGAATTTTTTTAAGTTCATCATAATAACTGGAAATTTTATTTAATATTTCCAAAACAGGTTCTTTTAATGCTTCTTCCATTGCAGAAATAGAGGCAGATGAACGACCGCTTCCACTATCTAATTCATCATTACTTTCGGAGGCCTCACCATCTTCATTTTCATTCATATCATCAGAAACATCATCTTCTTCCGGCTCATCATCAACAACACTGTCTAATTCCATATCGTCATCGGCCAGATCATCATCAATGTCATCCAGATTTTCTTTAGATGCTAAATCTTCTGCAACCTTGTCCAAATCTTCATTTGCAGCATCTTCTTCATCTGCAAAATCCATTCCTTCGACATCTGCTCCATACATCATTTCCAAATCAACGATGTCTCTCAACTGCATAGTACCGGTAATTAATTCATCGCGCCACCCTGCAATGGCTTTAATTGTCATAGGACTTTCACAAAGCCCATCAATCATAACTGTTTTACCGGCTTCAATACGTTTTGCAATTGCTATTTCGCCTTCTCGTGACAAAAGCTCAACTGTTCCCATTTCTTTAAGATACATTCTGACCGGATCATCACTTCGACCAAGATCTTTCTCATCAAAGTTTCCACTGTCATCATCTTCGTCACTATAACTATCATCTTCTGCAGCATCAGCATCAAATCCGTCGGCATCAGCTTCAGCAATAATACTAATACCCAAATCAGAAATATTAGTCATAATATCTTCAATATTTTCGGAAGATTCTCTTTCCGGTGGCAAAGCTCTGTTTAATTCTTCCACCGTAATAAAGCCTCTGGCTTTACCTTTTTCAATCAAACGCTTAACAGCGCTACCCAATGAATCAATTAAAGGCGCATCTGTAGATTGACCTTCATACAGATCTGAGTTATCTATATCTGACATAAACGTTCCTTATTATAAAAAACCGGTTTTGACTCCTATTTCGAGCCACTGCCACTTGTACTTATTTTTGAATAAATTGTCAAGGGTTTAGATATTATTTTTGCAAAAAAACTCAATTTAGACATCGATTCGTTTATTTTACAATCAATTAGTTATTCACCTTCTTGCTCAGACAATAATACTTCTCTTTCTTTTTTCAACGACTCGTAACGCATATATACATCTTCCGAAAAATCATTGGTTTGCATTATTCGCATACATTCTCTTATATCATTTTCAAGTTGTTTTAATTGTACTTCAACAATTCTTCGATCTAAATTTTTGCGCATTTTGATAATATCCGGACACTGTTTGCGTAACATATTTGTATCAATTTGCTTTTTCAGAACATCTTCAAACCCTTTATTTTTAAGCATTATTAATAAGTTTTCAGTGTCTGATAATTCCACATCATTATGTATACAATTCAAGATATACTCATACAAATCTCGCAACTTACCGTTTTTTATAGTAAAATTAAGCAATTTTTCTTCATATTCCTCAACAAGAGAAGGATAACATACCAATGCTGAAACCACATATTCTGCCACCAAATCATCTAAATTTGTTTTTACGTTTCCCACCAAAGAAATTGCAGTTTCAGCTTTTTTATAATTATAATTTCTTTTTTCTCGTGGTTGCCAAGCACCTCGCCCTATTTCATGATAGATTTTATTTTTCATATCCTGAATATAGTAACCACGAACCGTTTCATCTGCAATTTTTGCCACATCATCTTTAACATTTTTCTCCAAAAGAGCCTTTTGCTCCGGAGTAGTAGCCACCACAACATCGGCATTTTTCTTCCATAACAAATCCTTAAGTGGCGTATTATCATTAATTACTTTCAAAAACTCATCTCTGCCATGAGCTTTTAAAAATTCATCTGGATCCTGTTTATCCGGCAAAAACGCATATTTGAGAGAATACCCCGGTTTTAAAATCGGCAAAACCCTATCTACCGAACGTATAGCAGCTCTTATGCCTGCATTATCACCATCAAAACAACAAACTGGTTCTTGTACTACTTTCCATGCTTCTGAGATCTGATCTTCGGTCAAAGCCGTACCTAGAGGTGCCACAGCATAATTGATACCATATTTATCCATGGCAATCACATCCATATATCCTTCGCAAATAATCAGACTTTTAGCCTCATATCCGGCATCTCTGGCATTATTAAGATTATACAAAATACGACGTTTATTAAATATCGGTGTTTCCGGTGAATTTAAATATTTTGGTTGGCTCCCATCCATCACTCTTCCGCCAAAAGCAATGACTTTACCTCGTTTATCAATAATCGGTATCATTACTCTGTTGCGAAAAAAATCATGTGAACGCTTACCCTCAGGTATCGTAAGTAAACCAAGTTCTGCCATTTCTTGCTCACTCACATTTTTTGATGCCAATTGGGCTTTTAGTCCATTATTGCTAGGAGCAAATCCCAATCTGAATTTAGCAATAATTTCATCATCAAAACCTCTGGCATACAAATAATCAAGAGCTTCTCTACCACCGGTCAAACGTAAATTTTTTTCAAAAAACTTTGCTGCCATTTCCATAATATCGTATGCGGTATTACGTTTTTCCACCACTTCTTTTGCTTCCGAATTAAGTTTTGGCAATTGCATACCGACTTTATGAGCTAATTTTTCAACCGCATCAATAAATGTTAATCCGTTTGCATCCATCTCAAATTTTATAATATCACCATGAGCTCCACAACCGAAACAATGATAAAACCCTTTGGCTTCATTAACCGTAAAAGAAGGTGTTTTTTCATTATGAAACGGACACAAACCGGTATGCTCACGTCCTTTACGAGTGAGTTTTACTTTTTGCCCGACCACATCGGCAATAGATATTTTTGCCCTCAGTTCATCGCAAAATTTTTGTAAATCCGTATTCGCCATCAAATACCTAAACTTTAGTTTTTAACTCAAGCAAACTTTCACCATACCGTTAGCTTTACCCATATCCATTTGTCCGGTATATTTAGCCTTAAGAGCCCCCATAACTTTCCCCATATCTTTCATTGATGTTGCACCGGTTTCTGCAATCAAAGCCTTAATCACAGCTTCTATTTCAGCATCATTCATCTGCTTTGGTAAAAATCTTTCAATAACTGCTATTTCTGCTCTTTCTTTATCTGCCAATTCCGGACGATTGCCATCAATATACATTTTAATTGAATCATTACGTTGCTTAATCATGGTTTGCATCATTGCCATCAATTCTTCATCGGTAGCCTTTTCTTTTCCCTTACCTCTTGCTTCCACATCTTTTTCTTTTTGCCCTGCAATAATCATCCGTACTGCAGATGTAGTAACGGCATCATGAGCCAACATAGATTCTTTTAAAGCTTTTTGCAAATCTTCACGTAACATAATCTTTTCTCCTATATATTAAAATTTATCAAAGCATAAACTTTTCCAAACAAAAAAGCAAATATTTTTAAAAATAACTTCTTAATCCGACACCCCATTCTTCAATATCTTCACCATAATTTTGTTGATATTTATAATTTAACAACAACGCCAAATTTCTGCTCACGGAATACAATATCTCTGACTTATAGATTATCTTTGAACCGATTTTAGATGTTGCGAAAGTTTTCTCAGCTTCGGCAAGCCACCTTAACCTTCCCCAATCCGCCAAAAGCCCGATATTTCCGCTTATACCTGCCCATTGATTGCGTGGCAAAAATCCACCATAAGCCAAATGATTATTTATCAATGCAAAAATCCAAACATCATCACTCAAAGTATAAGCACTGCCACCACCGACAACTAAATTTGCCACATACCCATCTTTTTTATCTTTATTTGTTTCTCTACTCACATCTGCAAAAATCTGAAATGATATCGGATTAAACATTTTATCTGCCGGTGATATTGAGCGGATACTCAACAACTCAAACTTTTCTAATACCATATTATTTTTTTTATTATAATGCCGCACCGTTGTATCCAAAAAATTAATTTCCGCACCACGCAAAAAACCATAATTATCATCGGTTAACGAATGATAAGCCGGTCTAATGGAAATCTCTTCGAAACCATCACCGTTATGTTCGCCCAAAACAGTCTCCGCACGCATTGAATTATGAGTATCAAACGGAGGTTTTCCCTCTATTAGATTATCTTTCAATACGATATTTTTTATTTTATTTCTATTTTGCAAAAGTTTAAAACTTTGTTTTCGATAATCAGTTAAACTTATTTCTTGAGCAACATTCTTGTATTGCACATACTGATAAGCAGTTTCCAACACTTCTGCTTTTTCCGCATCACTTAATGTGTCTGATTTATATTTTTGATTCGCTATAATTTCCAAAAATGCATTTTTTTGATTTTGATTCATTTGATTATAATTATAACGAATTTTATTTTGCCTTGAAGGTCGATAATTTACATTTTTCACTAATCCCTTAGCTTTATAAACCGCCTTAAAAGTATCTATCGGTATCGTTTGTAAAGGAAATTTTTTAGCCATTTTCAAAGTTGGCTGTACAACATCTAAAAGCTCCATCAACATATAAGAGCAATTTCTTTCAAAAAAATAATAACGAGATTGAGCCTGCCCTACTTCCCATAAATGTGCCACAAAAAAATCTATTTCTTTTTGAGATAAATTTAATTCCAACTCCCAAATATCTCTATTTTCAATATTATTATAGGTATTTATAATATCATAATATGGTTTGACAGTAAAACCGCCGTAATATCCGCCAAATATTCCCAAAATCGGATACAACGGTCCCGGATTTTCTCCGGTAAATGCCCCATAATTTGCACCATGCGCCAAAAGTTGAGAACCTGTTCTTTTTGTATCTATTCTGATTAATGTATGTCCAAACAACGAAGATGGACTATTCATATAGGCATCTGTAAATAAAAACGTCACACCTGCTGGTCTTAAATCATCATAAAATTTATCATATTCTTCACATTTGGGAAATTTGTTTTTTACCAAATTAAATTTACGCAAAAGTATATATCTAGCTGGAAACAAACATTTTATCTTATCATTATCCGATTGAAACAAAGCAATAGTTGCATCTAATTCAGATTTCGGATTAACTTTTCCATTTTCACTCAAAAAGAAATTATCCGTATCAATTGTGCTTTCATATCCATTCCATTTTGATTGATAATGTCCGATAGCCAACCATTCATCAGAATACGCAAAATTGCTTGTTGCCCATGTATCTGATGATGCAAAAATAAAAAATAAAAACGAGGCAATTAAACACCTCAAATATTTTAGATACATACTCATAAATAACTGATACCAGATAACCGAATAAAAATTACAGAGCGGATATCTGTAAAGAAAATTTCAACATATAAATTTTCTAAAACCGAAGATAACCACTCTGTAAAGTCGCCAAATTAAATTTTATGCCAGTTGCAAAACTTTCAATGTAACATCAACTGCTTCAACATTTTCATCTGCAAATAAATAAGCAAACTGAGCTTGAGCTTTTAATCCGAATTCTTTACTATCCATATTCAAGATTCCGGCAACAGTATCTATTGTTTCTCCATATCCTGCAGCAACATCAATTGCAAATTGCTCCAAATTATTTTCCAAAAAAGCCAACATCATTCTGCCAGTTCCACCGCTAACTCTACCGTTAGGATCACAACCGGATGTTCCGAATGTAATACCGAATGTTTGAGTTCCAAAAGATGCATTAGTTGTTGCTGCCAATACTTGAGGCCCAATTCCGCTATTACCTTTCCAAGCCATAGACCCCAAACCGCAACCTGTACTATCAACAGCAAAAGCGGAAGATGTCATCATCATAACAGCTCCAGAAACCAAAGATGCAAAATAAATTTTTTTCATTTTTCACTCCTTTTTTTAACAATGCAGAACAGATTTTATCACAAGTAAAACAAAAGTATACAATAAAATACACCTACTGAAAAATAATTTACTTGATTTATTTTTAATTGATGTTAAATTACCAACATTATAAACAAACACGGGCTGTGATGGAGTAGTTCTCCCTCGCAGTTCATTTTTTCTAACTAAAACAAATTTTACAGGTGATAGAAATGGAAAAGTTTCCTTTAACCAAAGTCGGGTTTGATGCCCTTGAACAAGAACTGAAAAATCTTAAAGGTGTTGAGCGTCCGAATATTATTGCTGCTATTGATGAAGCTCGTTCACATGGTGATTTGTCTGAAAATGCCGAATATTCCGCCGCTAAAGAAAAACAAAGTTTTATTGAAGGCAGAATACAAGATTTGGAAGCTGTTTTGAGTAGAGCTCAAGTTATTGATGTCGCCAAAGTAAATTATGATGTTATCCGTTTTGGAGCAACAGTAACTGTTGCCGATGAAGATACTGATGAAGAAAAAACTTATCAAATTGTCGGTGACTATGAAGCTGATATTGAAAAAAATAAAATTTCACTATCTTCACCTTTAGCAAAAGCTTTAATTGGCAAAGAAGTTGGTGATTCCGCTTCTTATACAGCTCCCGGAGGACGTAAATCTTTTGAAGTTATAGAAATACGTTATATTTAAAAATATTTTCTGATGCTTATATCAAAACCACCCATCAAGGGTGGTTTTTTTAATAACCAATATAGGAGAATATCATGAATTTAGAAAACAAACCTTCATGTGAATGTCGTGAAGACGATAATTGCGGATGTTCATTCCCCAATAATATCAATGATTTTAATCGTCAAATTGCCGTAAAAAACAAAGAAACCATTACCAGAATTGTCAAAGACAGTGTTTGTGCATGCTCACCTAAAGAATGTGCTTGTTCGGTAGAACGCACAGAGATTGACAACTGATATTATCAAAGCTATAACTCCCGATATTAAAGTTTCAAATTAGGAGTTAAACAAATGGCAGAATACAAAACCAAAGTTCTCATCATCGGCTCAGGCCCTGCCGGATACACCGCCGGTATTTATGCTGCACGTGCCGGATTGAACCCGATTATAGTATCCGGCACTCAAATTGGCGGACAGCTGACCATTACAACTGATGTTGAAAATTTTCCAGCATTCCCTACTCCCATCTCCGGCGGAGAACTCATGGACAGAATGAAAACACAAGCAAAAAATTTGGGAGTAAAAATTATAGAAGACAACATTGTTGAGGTAGATTTCAAAAATCGCCCTTTTGAGTGTAGCTCCGAAAGAAATAACCTTTATGTCGGAGATAGTGTTATCATCTGTACCGGAGCATCAAATCGTTGGTTGGAACTTGATAGTGAAAAAAAATACCGTGGTTTTGGCGTATCCGGTTGTGCCACCTGCGATGGATTTTTTTATCGAGGTAAAAACGTAGCTGTTGTAGGAGGGGGCAATACCGCTGCCGAAGAGGCTATATATCTAACTAATTTTGCCGGTTCTGTCACATTAATTCATCGCCGAGATACTTTGCGAGCCGATAAAATTTTACAAGACAAATTACGTAACAACAACAAGATACACATTGAATGGGATTCAGTTGTTGAAGAAATACTAGGTAACGAAAACCCTTTAAGTGTAAATGGAATCAGAATCAAAAATGTCAAAACCGATCAACAAAAAACTTTAAAAATAGATGGTGTATTTATCGCCATCGGCCACCACCCGAACACAGAAATTTTTAAAGGACAAATAGATTTAAGCAGTGACGGATATATCATTACCCAACCGGATAGTTGCAAAACCAACATTGAAGGAATTTTTGCTGCCGGAGATGTTCAAAATCAACATTTCAGACAAGCCATTGTTGCTGCCGGCTCCGGTTGCATTGCCGCATTGGAGGCTGATAAATTCTTAAGTAAGATGTAAAAATCGGCACGACACTAATCTCAACACTTATCCTTAATTATAAGCGACGGGCAGAAAAAAGTATTGTCAACCTAAGCCCATAACCTTACCTGTCATCCCGAGCTTGTCAAGGGATCTCTTAAATATGTTTCGACTACGCTAGCGCTTAAGCTCAACATGACAATTGGCTATAAATTCCTCCCCATTGATGGGGGAGGATTAAGGTGGGGGTGAAAAAATAGCAAATTTGATAACTTACAGTATTTAGCCGAGATTCCCACGTTGCTAGCGCTCCTCGCAATGACGATTATCATCAAAACAACTTCAACACTGATTGCGATGCCTGACTTGCTAAAGATAAAGAATTTATTGCCAAATGTTGGCGAGTTTGCAGAGCTAGCATATTAGCTGATTCCTCATTCATATCAGCTAAGGTTAATTTATCCGCACCCTCGGTGAGCACATTTATCAAGTTTTCAGTAAATTCTTCTCGGCTTATGACAATACTGTAATTATTACCCAAATCGATAGTATAACTACGTAATGAACTGATTGCGCTCCTGAGTTCTGTAATTGATTTCATAACATCATTATAAGTCTGCCAATTAGCATTATTTAGCCCTAATTTTTGAGCTTTAACATCTTTGCCGGTGACCTCTAAATTAGAGCCTCCGTCCTCGTTAAAGCGGACTTTTAGGCTATCATTCTGGAGCAGGTTTATTCCTTTATAAGAGGCATCTTGGACGACGTTATCATATTGTGCCAAGACTTCATTATAACGTCCCTGAAACTCCTCTGTGGCTAATGAAGAAAAGTTTTTGTTCATCTCCTCGGCGGTGATAGCTACGCTTGGTCTGATTTGAGCGTGGAATTGATAAAAGTCTAAATCTTCAACCCCTTCAACATCAGTATAAGTGGTGCTCCATTTGGTGGTAGCTATATTCTTCAAGCTCATAATTTTTACTGAGCCGTCGTCGCTGACTGATGCAACGACGCCGGCTATGGTTTTGCTAGGATCATAGGTACTTGCCTTACCCCATGTATGGTCGGTGTAATAAACATCTCCGACTTCGGGAGTGCTACTACCTACAGTATATGCATTTTCAATATGGTTAAAACCACGAACGCCATATTCATCGACCTTATCGCTGAAATCCCGGTTCCCATAATCCGTGTCCAACCACCAAGAACCACTGTAACTGCCCTCAGAAGAAGACCATAAATCACCACTTAAAGCTGCAGCATCTACACCCTTATCATTTTTAAGTGTATTTAAAGTGGCATTTATTGCATCTCTACCGGTATGAGTAGCACCACTGGTACCGTATACAACAGTTATATTATCATAATTATAGCCATACATCTCCATTAATTCACCCATGGATGGGAGATACCATGTGCCCTGTCCAAATTCAACCGCAGTTCCGACTGAATAGTCATTACATGCCTTAGCGGCTAAAGCTCCATCTTTTAATTCGGCTAAAATTGCCTTGGTATTGGCTTCTCCATCAAACCATGATTCCGGATAATCTACTTCGCCTTTTACATCTGTCGGAAATGTTACACCGTTTATCGTTCCTCCGTTGTATTTTATGGCACCATAAACATTTTTACTGGTGCTTTCAATACTCATACCATCTATTGATACCGTTCCTCCGGTGGTAAAAATACTCATAACAATACAATCATCTTTCGCATTTTGCTTTAGGAGTAAGTTGCTCACTTCAATATTGCTACCTGTTTCAGCTCTAATGCCGGTATTACGATTATTATTATAATCAGATACATCTATGGTGATATTGCTGATTTTACCGGTTGTATATACTCTCATCGCATTAGTAAATCCCGCTCCAGTGTTTGTTACTCGGGTATTATCGATATTAAAACCTGTTGCGGCGCTTTGAATGGTTATCATATCGCCGGCGATATCACTTTTCACTTCAATATTGCTAACATTAGCATTTGCACCACTGATGGTGATGCTATCACATTTGAGTTCATGTCCGCCACCATTGATGGTGACATTCGCTCCGCTGATGGTTAATGCTGTTCCGCTAAAATCAATATCCTCTCCTAGCACTATCTTAGCATCTGCTTGAGTTAATAATGTTGCTAATTGGTCTTTGTTGGCATTGGTGATCTTAGTGTAGCCGGAATTTGATAGTTGTTCTGAGTTATCAATTAATTCAACCTTATTTCGCATCGGTTCTAATCGGGCTTCTGATAATGCTTGTTCGGTAATTGATGTTGCTTGATCTAAAAGCGCTAAACCGGTATCAAGCGCAGTGGTAGCGGCTTTAATCGTGGAAATGGCTTGCCCCATAGAATCAAGTAAAGCCGATAAATCATTGGCTCGGTTGCTTAAAGATTGAGCGGTATAATATGATGATGGATTCTCTATGGCTGAATTAACTTTCTTACCCGTTGATAACCGGTTCTGTGTCAAATCAATTAGCGAACAGGTATTCTTCAAACTCAGCAAATTATTGCGCATACTCGCTGTTAGTGTGATATTTCCCATCAAACGATACTCCACAAAAAAGATATCTTTCTTTTTTGTACAGTATTTTTAATTAATCACAAATCAATTTTAGAAATTTACTAACAATAAATCACTCATATCTAAGCGCATTTATCGGATTTAACAAAGATGCTTTATATGCCGGATAAAAGCCGAAAAAAAGTCCCACAAACCCTGCAAAAGAAAACGGTAACAATACATAAAAGAGAGATACTTTCGCCGTTAAAGATGTAACAGAAGTCACCACTTGTGAACCAAGTAAACCGATTATAACTCCAAACAACCCGCCAAGCAAGGATAACACTAAAGCTTCTGTTAAAAATTGCCATCTGATATCCCAAGCTTTAGCGCCGATTGCCATTCTGATACCAATTTCTCTGGTACGTTCAGTAACAGAAACCAACATTATATTCATAATTCCTATTCCACCGACCAATAAAGATATTGATGCAATCGCTCCCAACAAAACTGTCATAATTTTAGTGGAGTTTTCCATCATCTCCATCATCTGAGTCAGATTTCTGATAACAAAATCATCTTCTTTATTAATTCCAAGATTATGTCTTTGGCGTAATAATTCCCTTATTTCATCTTGTGCGGTATATGTACTTTGTGCATCAATTGCTTGCAACATTATAAACCTCACCTGATCCGGCAAAGTTGTACCCATAACTTTTTTCTGAGCTGTTGATATAGGAATATAAACCACATCATCTTGATCTTGCCCCATACCGCTTTGCCCACGTTCTTTAAGCACACCGATAACCTTAAACGGAATTCCCTTAATCCTGATAGTCTTTCCCAACGGATCCAAATCACCAAATAACTCTTTAACCACTGTTTGCCCTAAAATAGCAGTCTTTGATGCATTTTTTACATCTGTTTCACTAAACAAACGTCCATACGCCAAATCCCATTCTTTAATCTCAAACATTCTATTATCCGTACCGGTAATTCCGGTAGACCAGTTAGCATTTCCATATACTATTTGTGCTGCCTCTTCCAATACCGGAGCTGCCAACCTGATTTTATCAATTTTTTGCTGAATAGCATCTCCATCAGCAGCCTTCATCGTTGGTTGAGAACCATGTCCGCCTCTGGCTCCACCTGAAGTAGCCACACCGGAACGCACAATAATCAAATTAGTCCCCATAGATTTCATTTCATTTTGGATAGATATTTGCGCACCATTACCGATTGCCAACATTATTATCACGGCAGCCACCCCGATAATAATTCCCAAACTGGTTAAAACCGAGCGCATTTTATTGGCTTTTACGGCTCTGATTGCAATACTGAAAATTGTTCTTACATCGGTCATTTCAGCACCCTCTCATCAGAATGTATCTCCCCATCAACAATTTTGATAACTCTGTCCGCATATCTTGCAATATCTTCCTCATGTGTAACCAAAATAATGGTTCTTTTCAGTTCTTTATTAAGTTTTGTAAACAACTCCATAATTTCCACACTCATTTTGGTATCCAGATTACCGGTCGGTTCATCTGCAAAAATAATCGGAGCCTCATTAACAATAGCTCTTGCAATTGCAACTCGTTGCTGTTGTCCTCCGGATAACTGATTAGGTTGATGTTCTGTTCTATCAACCAACCCAACCTTTATCAAAGCTTCTTTAGCTCTTTTCCGTCTTTCTGCCATAGCCACATTAGCATAAACCATCGGTAATTCCACATTCTCAAGAGCTGTTGTTCTTGACAACAAATTAAACCCTTGAAACACAAAACCGATCTTCTGATTTCTGATTTCTGCCAATTCATCTGCTGATAACAGTTCGACATGTTTTCCATCAAGAATATATTGCCCTGAAGTTGGCTTATCCAAACATCCCAATATATTCATCAAAGTAGATTTACCTGATCCTGAAGGCCCCATAATTGCCACAAACTCACCCGGTTCTATCTGCAAAGAAATACCTTTTAGAATTTGCAGTTGCGTATCTCCCAACGGATAAGATTTGGTAATATTTGTTAATTTAATTAATGTCATTATCGTGGCATTCTCATTCTCATTTGCTGTGTTTTTGCATTTTCTTTGGAACTTTCAACAATTACTTCCATTCCGGCTTTGATATTTTTACCGTTTACTTCCGTAAAATCATCATCGGTAACACCGGTAGCAATCACCATTCTTTCAGGAAGATTATTTTTCAACACCCAAATACCTTTATCTTTATAACGTTTTGCCTCACCTTTATCATCGGTAACATAAAAACGTAAAGCTTTATTCGGCACTAATAATACATTGTTTTTCTGAGCCGTTATAATCTCCACATTTGCAGTCATTCCCGGTTTAATTTTCAAATCCCGATTATCAATTTCAATAATTACTTCATAAGTAACCACATTAGATGTGGTAATCGGATTATTTCTTACTTGAGTAACAATCCCATAAAAAACTTCATCAGGAAAGCTATCAACACTAAACTCGACGGTTTGCCCTTCTTTAACTTTGGCAATATCAGCCTCTACCACAGATGCCTCAATCTGCATTTTAGTCAAATCTTCCGCCACATTAAACAATGTCGGTGTCTGAAAACTTGCAGCCACGGTTTGACCTACTTCCACTTCCTTAGAAACTACGATTCCATCAACCGGAGATATAATTTTTGTATAACGCAAATCAATTTCAGCTTGAGACAATGCCGCCTCTGCTTGAGAAACCTGAGCTTGCCTTAAAGCCTTTTGTACTACTGCATTATCATAATCACGTTGTGCTGTTTCTAATTCTTTATCTGTTGAATATTGAGATTTATTCAGCTTTTTAATTCGGTTAAGGTGTTTTTGATAATAAATAATATCATTTTCCACCACATTAACTTCAGCTTTAGCAATATCCAAAGCCGCTCGACGCTGAGCAACCGTCGCCTCAAACAAAGACGGATCAATCTGTGCCAAAAGTTGTCCCTGCGTAACCGGAGAATTATAATCCACAAATATCTCTGCAATTGTACCGGAAACCTGTGTTCCGATATTAACTGTTGAGATCGGATTAATAATACCCGATGCCGTTATTTTTTGAGTTATTTCCCCTTGCGTTATTTTTTGTGTAACATACCTATCTTCTTCTTTTTTGCACGCAGACAAAACCAATATCGCCCCGATTGCTACGCCACTAAAAAGCAAAGAAATCTTATATTTTTTTTTCATTTATCCCCCAATATACAAACTATTTCACATATAATAACGAATAAAATTAAAAAAAGTTTTAAAATGAGCTTGAAAAGTTTATTTTTTTTGTCTATATTTTAAGACGCATATTCTTATTAATAATAATTATTATAAACGCTGAAACTTATCTTTTCCCGAATATGCAGATAAGCGGAGGCACAAAACCCAGAAAAAATGAAAAAAACCCAAAAAGAATGCAATGAGATTCAAAAAAGATGGAATCTTCGTTGCATGAAAATGAGGTTTGCATCTGCATTACCTCAAGGTTACACCGTAACCAACACTAATCCGATTCAAAAAGAGATAAGCAAAAATGGTAGCTTGTCAGAAATTCATTGGACATGTTGGGTAAGAAATGGTAAAGAGACCTCCCTCGCCATTCTTAGTGGTAACCACGTTAAGCTAATTTCAAAGAAAGAGCTTAATAATTATAACATTCACTCAATTAAAGATTAATACTATGGGAAATGTATTAACCAAAGAGCAGAACTTAGCCCTCAAAGGACTAACTGCAGACGAGAGAATGGAAAAAATAAGAGGCTGGTACCAAACTGGTGAAATTTCCAAACAGCAGTTTGATTATTTATCTCTGAAACAAATAAAAAAAGAGATTAGTAAAAAGTACCAAATGCCTCAAAAACCTCAGAGGGATCACAAAAAATCCGATGAGGAAAAGATAATGACGGTTCTAAGACACCGTCTAAACTCCAGATTAAACTATTATCTGGTAAATAGAAATACTGAAGCTCCGCTGATAACAAGCGAGGAGCTGAAAGATTTCAAAGGGTATCTTAGCCTCTACCCAGTGTATAAAGATGAAATACACAAACTGGTAGAACTGGGACTTAGATACCCAAATGATGGATTAAATAAACTCTGTGTAGAGTTTATAAAAACCATCAAAAAAGAAAAACGTCCGTGCAGTGAGCTCTGGTCTCTGTTATGGGCCGAAAATCATCTCGTACCAAACGATACCTTTCGTTTAATGTTGGACGAAGATGGTAATATAGACAAGTATTTCTCTAAATTCACATTGAGAAGCTTAATTCCAGCAATCTATGTGCACAAGGAGAAAGAAAGCTTAAGGTTGAGTGTAGCGATGGCCAAACCGACCAAAAGTAGCGAAGAAGAATCTGCCAAGCGAAAAGATGTTGAACGCAAAACCAAACGTCTGGAAATGTTCAACGACTTAATAGCTAAAGTAGATTCTTATCTAAGTTGCTAAAAAAGTTACCCCAAGTGTCTTCTGACATCTTGGGGATTTTTTTGTCTAAAAAAGTTATTGCATCATAATCTGTTTTGAGGTATATTAATGAAGTTAATTGAATTATGAACAAATAAATTATAAAATTATGAAAAAATTTTTGAGCATCCTTTCTCAGGCTCAACCAATCACCCGCAAGTGGCTTTACAACAAGTTATTAAAAAACAAAAAACTGTCACAGAAAATTCAGAATGAATATCAATATCTGAACACTGTTGAGAGCAATATTTATAAATCTTGGCATCAAAATTGTCTTGCTGAGATGAAAAGAATTAAACTTCACAGCTGTGTGCCGGATTTGTTTGAATATGTGGCATCGCCAAAAGTAAAGTTACCTAAGGCTTTGGCTGTTGCGCAAAAAAAATACACCAGAGAAACCAATAAAACTCGCCAAAAACACATTGGCAAAATGATTTCTCTGTTGCAGGCTCTCGCTCATAATGAGAAGAAACTTTACCGCAAAACCACTGAAGCTTTACTCAAAGGTGAAAAGTCATATTGCTTGGAGAAGTTTGCCGCTGAAATAAATACCGACAATGAGCTCGCAAATGAATATAAGCTCTATACCAAGCAAAGTATCAAACACTACAATCGTTTGAAAAAGCTTGGACAACAGCCTTCCATCCATGAGCTTTATCAGGCACTGGATCCCCGTTCGGCATCTGATAATAATATCCACACTGCACAAGTACAGATTATTTGCAACACCTATCAAGAAGGACAAGATGTTTCTGCAGATATCAAGGAAGTGTGCTTTGAGCATATTGTGGAAAGCATACACTATGTCGGTTATTTTCATGTCAGTCTGATGGACTATATCTTCAAAAATGACATGATAACAGAAAAGGCGTATAATCTTTTCTGTGACAATAAAGATATTATTGTCAAAACCGGAATGGCGATAATGCCTAAAAAATATGCGCAAAAACTGGCGAATAAAAAAGGTCTCTACACCAAGCCGGCCACAGAATTAACGGACTCTGATTTGAGAATATTAAGAATTGAAAAAATGTTCTCATAAATATCAAACCCCGAGTATCATCTTACGATACTTCGGGGTTTGCTTTTATTTTATTATCACAGGCTTAAACTCAAAACCTCTAAGTAAATCTGCAGTAGGCATAGCTTTTTTCCCTTGTCTTTGGATTTCCAAAATCTCTAAAGCCCCTTTACCACAAACAATTTTAAGCCCCTCTCCTGATAGTATTTGTCCTGCAACTCCATTTTCATCAGAACACTTTGCTCGTAATACTTTGAAACGTTCACCTTCGTATTCAAAATAACATGCCGGATAAGGATTAAACGCCCTTATTTTACGTTCCAAAATTTCTGCTGACATATTAAAATCAATTTTTGCTTCAGATTTATCTATTTTAGAAGCATAAGTAACCAAACTTTCATCTTGAACTTGTGGTTCAATATTTTCCATATCATCAAGAACTTCTGCAATCAACTTTGCACCCAACTTTGCCATATCATCATGCAAACTCCCTCCGGTAGTATTGGCATCAATCACTATTTCACCTTTTTTATACATTGCACCGGCATCTAAAGCTTCTACTACTTGCATAATCGTGATACCGGTTTTATCATCACCGGCCTCGATTGCTCGTTGAATAGGCGCAGCTCCCCGCCATCTTGGTAAAAGTGAACCATGAACATTCAAACAACCTTTGGGAAAAGCTTCAATAACAGCTTTAGGCAAAATCAAACCATAAGCTGCCACAACCGATATATCAGCATTAAGAGATTTAAACTTCTCTTGCTCTTCAGTATTACGTAAGCTTTTAGGAGTCCTAACCTCTATTCCCCTACTTTCGGCAAAAAGTTGTATAGGAGATTTAATTATCTTTTGTCCTCTTCCGGCTTCTTTAGGTGCCTGACAATAAACACAAACAACTTCATGTTTTTCACACAAAGCTTCCAAGCTAGGCACCGCAAAATCCGGTGTTCCCATAAACACAATTTTCATATCTGGTTTCCACCTTGTTCCTTACGTATTTTTTCAAGTTTTTTTACCAACATTTGACGTTTTAATCTGCTTACATGATCAATATACAATATGCCGTCCAAATGATCTAACTCATGTTGCATGGCAACTGCCAAAAAATCTTCTGCTAACAATTCACACTCATTGCCGTTATAATCCAAATATTGAACTTTCACACTTGCATGACGTTCGACTTCTGCTCGCAGGCTCGGTAAAGATAAACAACCTTCTTCACAAATTTCGGTTTCTTCAGACTTCCACACAATTTGAGGATTAACCATATAAAGTGGTGCAGGCTCTTCCCCCTCATGAGCAATATCAATCACTACAACTCTTTTAGAAACTCCAACTTGAGGTGCCGCCAATCCGCAACCGTTTGATGCATACATTGTTTCCAACATATCATCTAAAAATTTACGCATTTCATCATCAACACCGGCAACTTTCTCTGCTTTTTGTTTTAATATCGGATGCGGATATTCATATATTTTTAACTTTGCCATTTTTTATCTTTCTATTGCTATCAAAAAAATTCGCATAATGATCTACAAATACCCATTTAGCGAACAGCCTTAGATATTTGATCAAGCAACGCATTCACCATCTTCGGCTCATTTTTATCAAAAAAGGCATATGCCAAATCAACATATTCCTTAACAATAACTGTCGCATCAATATCTGTTGTATGTACTAATTCATAAGTCGCACAAAGCAACAATGCACGCAATGTTCCATCAAACCTATCAAAAGACCAACCGTCATGCAAATAATGAGATAAAGATTTTTCTAATTGTTCTTTTTCTTTATGCACACCTCTGACAACTTCTGCAAAATACGAAGTATCCATATCTGTCAACTTGACCAATTCTTCTTTTTCTTCATATTCGGTAGTTTCATCTTCAATCACATAACGCCCCACCTCTCCGTTGATAAAATCTTTTATTACTTCATCAACTGATACCTGACCGAATTCAATCATATATGTAGCCTGAACAGAAGCTAATCTTGCCACAGATTTCATCTTAATTTTTTCAGAAACAAACTTCCCCATTATTTAACTCCTTCCGGTTTTGCCATTTTATCTATTGTTTCCACAAAATCTTCAAAATCACTTACTTCTTTAAAATCTCTATATACCGATGCAAAACGAATATAAGCAATATGATCCAGAGTTGAAAGTGCTTGCATCACAAATTCCCCTATCTGAGTAGATGGTACTTCTGCTTCACCTGAAGTTTCCAACCGCCTTTGAATAGAATTAACAACTTTTTCAACACGTTCAGAACTCACCGGACGTTTGCGTACTGCCAAATATATTGAGTTTGCCAATTTATCACGATCAAACATAACTTTTTCACCGTTTTTTTTGACAACAATTAAATCTCGCAATTGCACACGTTCAAAAGTTGTAAACCGAGAACCGCATTCTCCGCATTCTCTTCTCCGACGTATTGCAGTATTGTCATCGGTATCACGAGAATCTTTTACTTGAGTATCATCACAACCGCAAAAAGGACATTTCATTTTATTTTCCTTTCTTCAGTAAACTTTCTGCAACTTGATATAATTTTGAAGAATATCTTGCCCCTTTTATAAGAACAATATCATTATTTTGCAAGAGTTTATTTATCAAGAACTCATCTAAACCTTCTTTATTTTCAAAATAATATTTTTCTTTTGTATCAGGAATTTGCTCTAACATATCTTTCATTTCCGGACAAATACCGATCACCACATCTATTGATGTTTTTGCAACTTCTTCTCCAATTTCAATATGTCTTTTTTGAGATGTATTTCCCAATTCCGCCATTTTACCGAGTACCGCAATTTTTCTTCCTTCCCCATTCATCTTATCCAAAGCCCTGATAGCCAAAATCATAGCTTCAGGTTGTCCTGAATAACTGTCATCAATCAATGTATATTTATTATTATCAGGAAGATTTAACGTATATTTAGCTCCTCTACCTGCTAAAGCCTTAAATTCTGATAAATATAGAGATGCTTTATCAATACTCAATCCCAATTCACTTACAAGAGCCAAAACACACCATGCATTGTAATAATTATGCTCACCGTTATCTTGAAGTTTCAATTCGGCTTTAACATGATTATTTTTACCAAACTTAATAACTTTAGCCTTATTTTCTATGGCTCGTCTTTCTAAAATATCTGCAAAGTTTGTATCTTGATTAATTATTGCAATTCCGCCATTTTTTAATGAGGTAAATATTTCAGCTTTTGCTTCTGCAATTTCTTTAAATTCCTTAAAAAATTCAATGTGCATTGGATATACATTGGTAACAATAGCCACATCCGGCTTCACATATGAAACAAGAGTTTCTATTTCACCTTTAGCACTCATTCCCATTTCAACAATGACATAATCGGCATCTGTATCAATATTGCATAATGTATCAGGAACACCGATATGATTATTAAAATTTCCGGTTGTTGCATATACTTTACCAAAATTAGACAATACAAATTTTATTTCTTCTTTAGTTGTTGTTTTTCCGGCACTACCCGTAAGTCCAATAACAATTCCTTTATATAATTGCCTGTTATAAGCTCCCAATTTTCCATAAGCTTCCACACTATTTTCAACCACAATTTGCTTTTCTGTCGGAATATTATCTACTAGATGCTCCACAATTACAACACTGGCACCTTTTGTAATCACATCAGCCACATAATCATGCCCATCGTTTTTATCGCCTTTTATGGCAATAAACAAATCACCTGATTTAATTTTTCTACTATCGGTTACAATATTCTCAATTTCTACCGCTATCACTTTAGATTTTGAACCAACAATTTCACAAATTTTTTGAGAACTTATTTTTTGCATAATATTCCTTACTCTTTATATATCGGAAATTGCTCACACAACATCACTACTTTTTCGGCAACTTCGTTTATCACTGTTTCAGCATCACCTCCGGCAACAGCATCTACCACATCGGCAATCCAATTTCCAATCATTTCAAATTCTTTTTCTTTAAATCCTCTTGTTGTTCCCGCCGGTGTTCCCACTCTGATTCCTGATGTTATTTTAGGAGGCATCGGATCAAAAGGAACCGCATTTTTATTACAAGTCATATGAGCTTTGTCCAAAGCTGTTGCAATCACATCTCCGGTTACTTTTTTAGGCCTCAAATCAACTAATAATAAATGAGTATCTGTACCGCCTGAAACTAAATCTAATCCACGTTTTTTTAAGGTTTCACCTAAAATTTTTGCATTTTTCACCACTTGTCTGGCATATTCCTTAAACTGTGGTGTCAAATCCTCTTTAAAACACACAGCTTTAGCTGCAATGGCATGCATTAATGGCCCCCCTTGTGTTCCCGGAAAAATTGCAGAATTAATTTTTTTAGCCAGTTCCTCATTATTGGTAAGTATCATTCCGCCACGAGGTCCACGTAATGTTTTGTGAGTAGTAGTTGTAACAACATCTGCAAATTCAAGTGGATTTGGATGAACCCCACCTGCTACAAGTCCGGCAAAATGAGCCATATCTACCATTAAATAAGCTCCTACTTTATCTGCAATTTCTCTAAATTTTGCAAAATCAACTTGTCTTGGATATGCGGAACCTCCTGCCACGATTAGCTTTGGTTTATTTTCCAATGCCAACCTATCAACTTGCTCATAATCGATTCGTCCATCATCTGCTTTCACCCCATAGGCAATTGCATTCAACCATTTTCCGGAAATTGAAACTTTTGCGCCATGAGTTAAATGTCCACCGGCATCTAAACTCATTCCCAAAATTGTATCATTTGGTTTAAGCAAAGCCAGATATACAGCAGTATTTGCCTGACTACCGGAATGAGGTTGAACATTTACAAACTTACAATTAAATAATTTTTTAGCTCTCTCGATTGCTAAATTTTCAACCACATCAACAAATTCACATCCGTGATAATATCTTCTTCCTGCATATCCTTCAGCATATTTATTAGTTAAAACAGAACCTTGAGCTTGCAAAACTGCTTTAGAAACAATATTTTCGGAAGCAATTAATTCTATCTGATTTTGTTGTCTTTTAAGCTCATCATTAATAGCATTATAAATATCTGTATCTTCTGTTTTTAAGTCCTCACAAAAATCCATTATTATCTCCTACTTATCTAATTCATCGATTCTGCGTTGATGCCGATTCTCTTTACTAAAACTTGTATTTCGGAATATATCGAAATATTTAACCACCTCATCAAAACTCTGCATTCTCCCCCCAAACACGGCAATATTTGCGTTATTATGTTCTCTTGCAAGTCTTGCCACTTCTTGGTTATAAAGTATTGCAGCTCTAATGCCTTTGTTTCTGTTTGCCGCAATAGATATTCCGATTCCCGTACCGCAAATCAGAATACCCATATCAACAGATTTATCAAGTATATAGTTTGTCATTAATTGGGCAATATCAGGATAATCACAAGATTCTTCAGAATGAGTTCCCAAATCAACAAGTCTTAAATCTTGTTTTTCATAATATTTTATCAGTTTTTGTTTTAATTCAAAACCGCCATGATCAGAAGCAATTGCAATTTTCATTATATTAATCCTTTCAAATACAGCCAAACTTTTTACAAGTTATAACAAAGTTGTTATTAAAATACAAATTTTTTAAAAAAAGATATTGACGTTGAAAAAAAATATTGTATATATAGAGGCACCGATTGAGAGACGGTAGCACGAATGGCCGGTTGGCAGAGTGGCTCATGCAGAGGACTGCAAATCCTTGTACATCGGTTCGATTCCGGTACCGGCCTCCAACTAAATACCGTATTATTCCGGCTTAGCTCAGCGGTAGAGCAATCGGCTGTTAACCGATTGGTCGCCTGTTCGAATCAGGCAGCCGGAGCCAAAATAAAGTCCTCAACCTTTATGGTTGGGGACTTTTTTTGTGCTCTGTTTGGTGGATTTGAGCTGGCGACCAATGGGAGCCTGTTCGGAGTGGATAGTTGGTGAAAACAAGCATTGAGCTTAGCAAATCGCTTAGCGAAATGCGAAGTTTGAACCTTACGACACGAGGAGGACCCGCTTGCGGGAGTACCCAATCAGGCAGCCGGAGCCAAAATAAAGTCCTCAACCTTTATGGTTGGGGACTTTTTTGTGCTCTGTTTGGTGGATTTGAGCTGGCGACCAATGGGAGCCTGTTCGGAGTGGATAGTTGGTGAAAACAAGCATTGAGCTTAGCAAATCGCTTAGCGAAATACGATGTTTGAACCTTACGACACTGGTTAAAATCAAAAAAAAACACCCTGTTATATTGAATATATCTAATTTTTAGAAAATCAATAAATAACAGGGTGTTAATTTAAATAAATACTCAAAAACAATCAGGGTGTTCTGCTTTAAATTCATTAATCCACTCTTTTTTATACTGAGTATTTAATTGTTCATAATCTGCGGTTACAAAGTCCCCATAGATTATCAGTAGCATCAAAAAAGAACCAGCCAAAATTACTTCTATTGGGCTATTTTTGCTAATCGAAAAGATTAGTGACGCCACTAACACAATAAGCATGTGCGGAATCAACAAATATTGGGCACAATACGGTGCTCCACACATTGTTAGTCCACAACTTATTACCACTATTGCTACTATCCAAAGATAGTCTTTGTTTTTAACCAGAAATCCTCCGGCTACAAAATATAGCACTTGCGCTATATTAAAAATTACTATACCTATGGTTACCTTTGTGCAACCATATATAAACACGATAACTGCGCTGATCAGCAATAGTAGCAAAAGCATTTTTTTTGTTTTCATTTTTTATTTCTTTTTTAAGGTTAATAACTCTTTTCTTAACCGAACCATTACAGAGCATGATATTCTCAAAGTAATGGCAAAACCATAAAACAATGAAAACAAAACATAAAACATCTATAATAATTCGGAATACAATTTTATTATATCACAAAATTAAGCATTATACAACAATAAACCATACTGTCTGAACATAGACATTTATTCATGCAAATCTGTTTGACTTTTAAAGATTAAATTATGATTTTTTTATATTATAAATAAAATTTAATTGAGCTATATATAAAAATTAACTTTCATTTGCATAATCATTATTCCGATGGTGATAAAATATTAATTATGGCTAAAGAACATCAAAACCAAGTTTTTTTTCAGCTTTTGTGGTAACAGATCATGTGTATCCTCTTTATTTTAAGAAAGATATCGAAAAAAACTATTATTGTTCAATAACTTCTTATAATAAATTTCAAAACAATAAGCAAAAATAGTTAACTGATAAAAATTCTAATTCATATTATGATTGGCTAATTAATACCTTACCCTAATAAGTTGCCACCAATAGCAACAGTAGACGCTGGCATATCTGTCAAATGAATATTTACCAAACCTCGTTCAACTTGCAATCGCTCAACCAACAAATCTGTTAACGATTTAACCAAAACATCTTTATCTCCAAACCCGATAGATTGCATCTCTACCAAAGCTCCTTTATTTTTAACACTTCCTTCAAATGCCATATTCTCATTATTAATCACGTTAACCACCACATAACGAATAGGTTTTCCGAGTTGTTTTGCTACCAATTCTGCAGCATCTTGCACAATTTTTTCATCTTTAATTTCTGTATTGGAATAAACTGTTAAAAATGGCATATTATTTCTCCTTATTATCTATTTTCTACATTTTGCAAATATATCCAACTCAGAATTATATGCCTCAATCTTCAACCCGGCAACACCTAACATAGAATGAAACAAATAATCATGAGATATCTGTTGTTTTGTTTGTTCTTTCAAACATTTTTTATTATAATTCATATTTAATTGTGTACTTTTAGGCATCCACACCCAAAAAGGAATTTCTGTCTGATATTTAGGTGCTCTGTCATACACAGCAGAATGCAAATATATATCTTCTTCTCCTAAAGATTCTCCGTGATCTGATGTATAAAATACCACAATATTATATTCATCACCTAAAGTTTGTAAATCTTTCAGCATTTCTGATGCTAAATAACTATTATAAACTATACTGTTATCATAAGCATTTACAATTTCTTGATACTCACAATCCTTCAGTATTTGACTTTTACAAACCGGTTTATATTTCTCGAACTCTTCCGGATAACGTAAAAAATAATCAGGACCATGACTACCATACTGATGCAACACAATTACCGCATTATTATTTAATGACTTTATTTTTTCTTTCAAATCTGTCTGCATCAGCCCGTCCGGACAAGAATTGTCCTGACAAAAAACTTCGGTAATAACTCTGGTACAATTCCCTTTACAACTGGAATTATTTTCTCGCCAAATTACTTTATAACCATTATATTTAAACACATCTAAAACATTTTCCAAATAAGAAGCTGAACCGGGAATAAAATTCTCTTGTCCATATACAGAAAACATGCACGGTACCGAAATTGATGTTGATGTACCGCAAGCTTTAGTTTTTCTAAAAATCATCATATCGTCTTTAAACGGCTTCAAATAAGTATTAGTATCACGCTTATAACCGCTTAAAGAGTAATTAGCATCTCTAACACTTTCCCCAACCACAACTATTATCAGATTTTTACGATTTTTATCTTTCCAATAATGATTAATTTCAGCTTTTTTATTAAGTGGTTTTATCGCATCATGTTTTTGCAATATTTTAATTGCACTTATGGCAGAAGATATATAATTAGTTGGAAGCATCAAATAGAGTAAATGCTTTTTCTCTTGCACAAATGTATCTAATTTATTTACAAACGGTAACAATATCAAAGCTAATAAAATTGCACATATAATTATAACTTTAACTCTCTGTTGTAGATTCACTTTCCAATTTTGAAAATCAAAATTACATTTAACAAGAAGATAAAACAGCAAAACATCAATCAAAACAAACCATAGCATCTTAATGCTGATTAATGCTCCTATTTCTGCACTATCTGTTTGGAAAACATTAATCATCATAATTTTATCTATTTCAACATTATAAGTTTGCATAAAATATAATGCTGTTGAATTTCCAATAATTAAAAATCCCAATAAATATTTAGCGATGTATTTTTGCAAAATAAGGGCATACACAATAACAAAAGCCAAAAAAAGAACAACCGCTGTTATTATTCCGACAACTAAACTCGAACTTTCTACAAGTCTGTTCAAAAACAAATAATTAAAAGCAACTGATATAAAAGCCCAAAGAAAAATATTTTTATGCATACTATACCTCAATACCACATAATAAATATGATATTATGTATTAGTCTACACTTTGCAATAATAAATAGTAATGTTTCAACAATAAAAAGTTATATAATGAACAAATAACGCAACTATAACACCTAAAAATAATCCGGCAACAACCTCTTTAGGAGTATGCCCGAGAAGCTCCTTAAGTTGCTTAGATTTTGTTTTAATATTAGATTTATAAAAATCTTTAATAATTTGATTTACCAGTCTGGCAATTTCTCCGGCATCATGTCTTAAACCGGCGGCATCATGCATAATCACCAAAGCATATCCGGCACTTACGGCAAATAATAAAGAATCAAAACCATCTATTAGACCGACAGACATTGTAAGAGCCGAAACTCCGGCACTATGTGAACTCGGCATACCACCGGTTGTTGCCATTTTTTCAAAATCTATTTCTTTAGTTTTGAAATAAAATGTAAAAACCTTCAACATTTGTGCTAACAACACCGCTGTTAGCCCACTTATGATAGCTTCAAATCCAGTATTATATATCATCATAACATCTCCAAAAGCAAATAAGACGCCCTCACATAAGAGAACGTCTTACTTACATAACAACAACTATTCTTCAGATATAGTTACTTCCGGAGCCATAACTTCATCAGTAACGTCATCTTCCGTATCAGGTACATTTTCACCTAACACTTCAGAACCTGTTTCTTCTTCCAATTCTTCATCATCGCCATCATCAGCATCTAACCAAGTAACAGATACAACCTTTTCATCATCGGCAGTTCTAAACAAGATAACACCTTGTGTTTTACGACCGGCAATTCTAATATCTGCCACCGGCATTCTGATAAGTTTTCCGCCATCTGTAACCATCATGATCTGATTATTATCTTCAATCGGGAAAGAACTTGCAATTTCTTTATTACGTGCAGACATTTCCATATTGGCAATACCTTGTCCGCCACGTCCGGTCACACGATATTCATAAGAAGATGAGCGTTTTCCGTATCCGGTAGTCGTAACAGAAAGAATAAATTGTTCTTTATCTTTCATTTCTGCAAATTTTTCCGGAGTCAAAACATTCATTACTATATCTGTTTCTTCCGGAGTTATTGTGCATTCATCTCCACGTTCTGATTGAATACGTTTAATAGCTGAAGAAATTTTCAAATATTCGTCTCTTTCTTCTGATGTCGCTTCACTGTGATTCAAAATTGACATAGATATAACTTCATCTTTATCAGCCAATTTAATTCCTCTTACACCGGTTGAGTTTCTACCTACAAACATTCTGACATCTGTAACAGGAAATCTGATACATTTACCGCCACGAGCAGCCAATAACACATCATCACCTTCGGTACAAATACGAACATTAATAAGTTTATCCCCCTCATCAAGCTTCATTGCAATCTTTCCGTTAGATTGAACATTAACAAAATCCATCAAAGAGTTACGACGAACATTACCCAAAGATGTTGCAAACATAATAGACATATCTTTGCACTCTGCTTCATTTTCCGGTAATTTCATAATTGTTGTAATTGTTTCACCGGCATCTAAAGGCAACAGATTGATAAAAGGCTTACCTTTAGAAGTCGGAGACCCCAGAGGCAATTTATAAACCTTCATCTTATATACCAAACCTTTAGAAGAGAAGAACAATACCGGTGTATGTGTACTTGCCACAAACAAACGTGTTACAAAATCTTCTTCTTTGGTAGCCATACCGGATTTCCCTTTTCCGCCACGTTTTTGCGCTTTATAAGCATTTAGCGGAACACGTTTAATATATCCGGCTTCAGTAACAGTCACCACCATTTCCTCACGCTGGATTAAAGATTCGATATCGGTATCATATTCAATATCTTCAATTTTTGTACGACGAGGAGTAGCATATTCATCTTTAACAGCAACCAATTCATCACGCATAATTCCATAGAGTTTTTCTCTACTGGAAAGAATTGATAAACATTCTTTGATTTCATCACCAAGACCGACTAATTCTTCATGAATTTTATCTCTTTCCAATCCGGTCAAACGTTGTAATTTCAAATCTAAAATTGCTTTAGCCTGAGCCTCAGACAAACGATATGTACCATTTTCAACTTTTCTGTCCGGTTCATCAATCAAATTAACCAAAGCTTCAACATCACCAGCCGGCCATGATTTTGCCAACAAAGCATCTTTAGCTTCTTGAGGATTTGGAGATGTTCTGATAAGTTCGATTACCGGATCAATATTTTCTACTGCAATTGCCAAACCTACCAAAACATGAGCTCTATCCCGAGCTTTATTCAAATTATAGATTGTACGACGTCTGATAACTTCTTCTCTGAACTCTATAAATGCAGAAATAATTTCTTTCAAATTCATCATCATCGGACGTCCCCGATGAATTGCCAACATATTCATACCGAAGCTTGTTTGCAACGGTGTATATTTATATAATTGGTTTAATACCACATCAGCTTGGAAATCTCGTTTTATTTCAATAACCACTCTCACGCCTTGTCGATCAGATTCATCTCTTATTTCACCAATACCTTCCAATCTTTTTTCTTTAACTAATTCTGCAATACGAGTAATCATTGCAGCTTTATTAACCTGATAAGGTATTTCATGAACAATAATGGCTTCTCTGTCCTTATGAAGTTCTTCAATAGTGCATTTTGCACGCATCATAACTGAACCTCTACCGGTAAGATAAGCAGATTTTGCACCGGAATATCCCAATATCAAACCACCGGTAGGAAAATCAGGTCCCGGAACGATTTTTATCATATCTTCAATTGAAATATCCGGATTATCAATATATGCACAACAAGCATCAACTACTTCCCCCAAATTATGTGGAGGAATATTTGTTGCCATACCGACGGCAATACCGTTTGCACCATTTACCAATAAGTTCGGATAGTTTGCCGGTAAAACAGATGGTTCTTGCAAACTTTCATCATAGTTAGGCATAAAGTCAACGGTATCTTTATCAATATCATCAATAAGAGCATGCGCCACTTTTGCAAGTCTGGCTTCGGTATAACGCATTGCGGCAGCACTGTCACCATCCATCGAACCAAAGTTTCCCTGCCCGTCAATCAAAGGCACTCGCATAGAAAAAGGTTGTGCCATTCTCACCATAGCTTCATAAACGGAAGAATCACCATGCGGGTGATATTTACCTAAGACATCTCCGACGATACGAGCAGATTTTCTGAACGGACGATTATAATCATAACCGTTTTCATATGCAGAATAAATAATTCTTCGATGCACCGGTTTCAAACCATCTCTCACATCTGGCAATGCACGAGATACAATCACACTCATAGCATAATCAAGATATGAACGACGCATTTCATCTGAAATTTCCACCGGAGAAATATCTTTATTAGTATTTTCAACAACTTGATTCAATTCTTCTGACACTTTCTTTAACTTTCATAAAATTCAAACTTTTTGTAATATAGCAAAAACAAATTTAGGTGTCAGTTTTTTCACTAACTTATACCCATAATTTTTTTCAATTTTCTCTCTACGGGCAAAAAAACAGCCTTAAAATTGATTTACATTAATTTAAGGCTGAAAATGGTTAATTTTTTTATTTAGCGATGCTAAATCTAGCGCAAATTATTCCGATTCGTTCTCATCATTACATTTCGCATATTTACTTCTGCTCTAAAACTTTCATTAACTGTTTCCGGCAATATTGCTTGCAATTTATACTGAGAACTTCTACTTGCAGCATCTTTAATATTATAAGCAGCATGCCCGCTCCTATACATTGAAGGACTCAAATTATAAATCCACCCTGCCGGCAATTTCATCAAATCTTCAGAATTTATCTTTCCTGTAGCAAAATCTCTGGTTGCTCCTAATCTTTTTGCAATACCCGGTTTGTTGGAATGGGTACTAAGACTATGCCAACAATTTTGATTATTATCTAACAACTGCTGATAAAAAGAAGATTTTTGTAATATATTTGGCCCCATCCACCAAGCAGCACTCACAAAGGCATCCACTTCTTCTCTTTTCATCTTATGATTAACTTTTGCCAACTTAGGAACCACATTATATAAAATATACAAATCTTTTTGTTTTACAGCTTCAGCCATAGAAATTTTATCAGATGCCTTAACCTTTCCCAAACTTCTGCCATAATTATCTAAATAAGATGTATTTCCCCACCCTATTGTCTGATTTCCCCAACCGTCATCATATGCTTTTGACCTATAATTCTCAAACATAGCCAATAAAATATTCACATCGTTATACACTGTGTCAAGCATTGCCAAATTACCATGCTTATCAGTATATTTGCCCATACATTTTTGTTTAAAATTCATTCTGGTATTATCAACCGGAAGCTTAATTTGGCACTCAGCTTCAATATTTTTAGTATCTTCCCACTTAATGGTTTTTGATGACGATACATTATTTTTCTTTATTGTAGTATTTTGAACATGTTTTGCATTATAAGGAATTGCCTTTTCATTATCCCGATCAAAAAATTTATCAGAAGCAAAAATTCCCCCTCCCACAATACACATAGCCGCCACAGAATGAACAAATTTTCTTTTTAAACGATTTAACTTAGGCTTGGCAGATTGAACTAACCTGACACCAGGTTTAATAAATTCATTAATAGCATTCCAATTAACATTAGAAATAATATTTGTATGCTCAAACAACATTTGCTTTCTGCATGCAAATGTGTATCTGTCAATATAAAAAGACACTTTCTTATTTGGACATAATTTTTTAACTAGCATTGCTTGCCAAACAGATGCATTATATTTTTTCATCGCCTGATTAATAACAATTTTTGCCAACTCAGAGTTTTCTAGTCCGCTATTGGCATATTTGAGCGGAACAACAAAATACTGTCCCTTATAAATAATCTTCTTAGGCATTTTGCCTTGTTTCTTATATTCTAAAAAATTTTTATCGTTAACATCCCAAAAATCATTATAGAAATCACGTTTTCCATAAACATAATCCATCGGAACAATAATTGACTTACCACCAATTATAATTCTTTTGGGAGCCAAACCATAATCTTTATATTGTTGTTTTAATATTTGTTCAGTATTCATAATTCTCCACCCTTTTGCGGAAAATTACCACATTTAGACAAAATTGTCAACAACCTAAATAAACTATTAACAGTTCGTTTTTCCGTATAAACCAGGACAATTATCATTAGTAGTACAACAAGGCTCACCACTTTGGTATACACCATCATCTCCCCACATTTCTGCACAGCTTGTATATATGTATCCTCTATCTTCACACGACCCACAACCAAAATATTTTTCTGTATAAGTTTCCGGATAATATTTAACATATCCTTCTTTGCATTTTTCAACATTATAAAAGATCATTCCACCACACTCTTGCTCCACACAAGATTCAGCTTCATCAGGACATTCTTCATAATGATATGCTTTATAACTATAGCTATCTGGACAATATCGACATTCACTACTTCCAGTTATTGTATATCCTAATGCACATTTATATTTAGTTATAGCTCCACAAGTCATTTCTTCGCACTCACCGCTGCATGCGCCCATTGTATACTCCCCAAAATCACATTCAACACACTCATTACCGATAAGTTCCGAATGAATATCACAAACTAACTTATATCGTGTTGGTAATCCACAACCTGGCTCACAAACATATACAGTTCCATGTACTCCTTCTATAGGTTCTTCTATAAGTGGATAATTAGAACAGCCTTTTGGTGTACATTCACACTCTTCAGAGCAATACCCATTTCGATATACACCACCTACTTCATTACAATCATATTCACTATCACATTCATACGAAAAGTAATCGTCCACACAATATTCTGAACACATCGAAGAATCAGCAGAACAAGTATACCCCTCACAATACTGCCAATCTCCTCCACATTCATAGTATCCGGCACATGGATTATCTTGCGCGCAAGTATTTCCACTTTGCGTATATCCGGATTTACAACTATCAAGCTTATATTTAGTGACATTACCGCAAGTATAATCAGAGCAAGTACCGTTAGCATCACAATTGCTTAAAGGATAATTTGTAAAATTACAAGCATTGCAAGTTAAACCATCGGAGCTGAGTTCATAACTGTTTTGACAACTGTCTAATTTGTATTGAGTTAATTCCGAACAAACGCCATTATCAGGACATGCTTCTAAGGGATATTCACTAAATCCGGATTCCGGACAATAGAACAGAGTAGTATCGAAAGGACAGCGAATTGCTTTTTTGCCATCACAATCGGTTGCAGATTTGGTATATCCCATATCTGCACAAGACGGACGAACCATACAACTGTCCTGAGCCAAAGATGTTGAAGAAAGTAATATCATTACTGATGTTATGGTATATTTATTCATCTTCCAGCTCCTTTGTTTTTCTCTGTCATATTCCGACTTGATCGGAATATCTCTCTTAAATTTCGTGAGATTGTCCGAACAAGTCGGACAATGACAG
>SUUR01000042.1 GCA_015062435.1 Alphaproteobacteria bacterium
AGAGCCTGAGCATGACAAAATAAGAACAACGGAGCCATGAGATGAAATTATACATATTTATCATAGCTATGGTATTGCTACCGGCACCTACATCTTTGGCTCAAACATCATGCGTTACTCCACCGACATGCGCCGAAATGGGATATACTCAAACTGAAAGTGAGTGTGCCGGCAAAGAGATTGTTCGTTGTCCGTTCGATTTATCCGTAGTCTTTTGTCCGGCTTGTGACTTTAGCGAATATCCCTTAACCGAATGCCCGACCAATGCCACATGTTTGGAAATAACTTGTGAAGATACCACTCAATATCAATTTGCCCAATGTGAAGTCACTTACATTGATTATGACAATTACTGGTGCGGTTACAATCTTAATGCAATCATCGAGAAACTCAAAGGAGACTTATTATGAAAAAAATGTTTTTATCATTGCTTGCAAGCACGATTTTTACTTCCGCAGTCTCCGCTCAAACATGTCAACAACCACCATCTTGTGAAAGCTTGGGATATACCAAATCTGTCGATGATTGTGGTGATATCGAATACCTGACTTGTCCGTTTGATAGTTCAAAAGTTTATTGTAGTGGCGGAAGCGGAGATGGAGATACAATTGAATTACTGTTTAATATAACCGGAAGTCAATCAGCACAATTTACCTATGGAGGAGGCGGGATAGAAGTTGATTGCGGTAATGGTAAGACTGTTAGTGGAACAACATCAGGTACCGGCACAGTTACATGTTCTTGGACATCATCCGGTGAATATACTGTTAAATTAACCGGAGATTTCAACTATTATGGTGGCAGCTCTATTTATCCTAAACAATTAATAAAACTAAATAAAAAAGATGTCTATACTATGAGAAATGTTTGTGATGCATCAACAGTCGGAACATTTCCTAAGCTCCCGTCAACTTTGGTTGATGGTACAAATTTATTTCATAATTGTTCCGGTTTGACAGTAAACGGCTATGAACTTCCTTTAGGTTTACATACTGCAGATGGCATGTTTTATAACGCAGACGGATTAAGCGGTGAAATTAAGTTACCTCCCAGTTTATTAAATGTTAGCAATATGTTTTCTAAAGCCGGCGGAAGTTTTTCCATTGTAGGATTGGAAAATACAAGAATTGAAGAAGCCAGGGGTATGTTTTCTAGCTCAGGAATAACATCTGTTTCAGGTCTGCCTGATACTATTTGGAATGCGCCATATATGTTTTATGAGTGTGAAAATTTAACAGCAATGCCTAATTTACCTATTGCTTTGTCGCATGCTGATGAAATGTTTTATCAATGTAGAAATATGACTGGAACATTTAATGATTTGAATCAAATCCCGACTTATGCAACAGATATGTTTTACAGATGTTCTAAATTAACCGGAAGCGTAGAATGTTGTGATGAAGATTGCAGATCAGTTTACGATGATGCGCTTTCAGGTTCTGGGGTTAGTTTAATTTGTGAAGAATAATAAAATTATACTTATTCTCGATACTAAGTTCATAAGTTTTACATAATTTTTTAAGGCAATTTTTTGATTATAAAAACTCAAAACACCCTCTTGCTATATCGGGAGGGTGCTTTTGAAGTCTTAACAAAATTTAACTACATTTTTCGTGGTTCATCAGGGTCACGCAAAACATATCCACGTCCCCAAACTGTTTCAATATAATTTTTACCACCTGAAGCTTTTTCTAACTTTTTGCGTAATTTACAAATAAATACGTCAATAATTTTAAGTTCAGGCTCATCAATTCCACCATATAGATGATTAAGGAACTGATCTTTGTTGAGGGTTGAACCTTTGCGCAAAGAAAGTAGCTCCATAATGCCATATTCTTTACCTGTAAGGTGCAGGGCTTTACCGCATACGGTAACAGTTTGATTATCCAAATTTACTTCCACATC
The DNA here is from genome assembly GCA_015062435.1 of Alphaproteobacteria bacterium. Taxonomy (GTDB): domain Bacteria; phylum Pseudomonadota; class Alphaproteobacteria; order RF32; family CAG-239; genus CAZU01. Next base: position 1,906 of record SUUR01000042.1, read on the forward strand.
ACCGGTTCTGATAACAGAGTTAGAATGACCTTTAGAGCGACGAACAACAGCTTGGATTCTGGCTAATAACTCAGATTTATCAAAAGGCTTTGTCAAATAATCGTCAGCACCGAAACCTAAACCTTTAACTTTTTTATCCGGTTCACTAAGTCCTGACAAAATCAACACCGGAGTATTAACTTTTGCGGCACGCAAGTTTTTCAATACTTCATAACCATTCATATCCGGCAACATTAAATCTAAGATGATAATATCATAATCATACAACTTTCCGATTTCCAAACCATCTTCACCCAAATCGGTAGTATCTACAATCATACCTTCTTTTTTGAGCATGGTTTCAATGCTTTGAGAAATTGCATAATCATCTTCAACTAACAACACACGCATAATCGCTTCCCCTGAAAAATTAATTTGATGATTGTATCTTAACCTTTATTTTCTAATTTGTTAACTTTTTTGATAGGGGTGTTAATAATTGTTAATAAGTTAGATGTTGATAACCTCAAAAATCGCTTAAAACTGGGCAAAAAGGCACTATATTAAAGTAATAAACAAAGGAAATTGATTGTGACAGAAATAAGCAACAACATAATACAAGAAATATCAAAACTGGAAACTTCCTCATACTATGGTAAAGTTACCGGAGTTCAGGGTTTGTTTATTGAGGTAAGCGGAATCCCCATAGGATTGTCTATTGGTGACAGGTGCAATGTTATCAATAGCAACAATAAGAGAGTGGCTTGCGAGGTTGTAAGTTTTAAGGAAGATAAAATTTTGCTTATGCCTTATGGCTCACTTGAAGGGATTGGACTTGGTTGCCGAGTCGAAGTTGAAGATGCGCATCCGGTGATTTATCCGCACCCATCATGGTTGGGGCGGATTGTAAATGCTTTTGGCGAGGCGATAGATGGCAAAGGTCCATTAATAAAAGGAAATAAACCTTATTTTATCAAATCATCTCCTCCGCCGGCACAATTTAGAGATAGGGTTAAGGGTAAAGTTGATTTAGGAGTAAAAGCGGTTAATGCTTTTCTGACAATTTGCAAAGGTCAACGAATGGGAATTTTTGCCGGTTCCGGAGTTGGTAAATCAACTTTGATGTCCATGATGGCCAGACATACCAGTTCAGATATTGCAGTTATCGGTTTGATTGGTGAAAGAGGGCGAGAAGCCAAAGAGTTCGTAGAAGATGTTTTAGGAGAAGAGGGCTTAAAAAAATCTGTTTTGGTTCTGGCCACTTCAGATGAAAGTCCGTTACTTCGCCGTCAGGCTGCCTATGTTACGATGGCAATTTCTGAATATTTTCGAGATGAAAACAAAGATGTTTTGTGTATGATGGATTCAATTACTCGATTTGCTATGGCTCAAAGAGAGATAGCCTTATCTGTGGGAGAGCCTCCGGCCTCAAAAGGCTATACTCCGAGTGTATTTTCAGAGTTACCCAGATTGTTAGAGCGAGCAGGTCCTGGCTCAGGCAATGGTACAATTACCGGTTTATTTACGGTTTTGGTTGATGGTGATGATCATAACGAGCCGGTTGCCGATGCTGTTCGTTCGATTCTTGATGGACATATCGTATTGGATAGAGCAATTGCCGAGCGCAATCGTTATCCAGCAATTAACATCTTGCGCTCAATCTCTCGTACCATGCCCGATTGTGATACCAAAGAAGAATATGCTATTGTATCCAAAGCACGTAAATACATAGCATCTTATGAAGATATGGCCGAACTTATCAGGTTGGGAGCCTATAAAAAGGGCTCTAACCGAGATGTTGACGAAGCTATTTTTTACTATCCGAAATTGGAGGCTTTTTTATCGCAAGACAAACAAGAAAAGTTTAGTTTGGAAGAATGTTACGAGTTGCTGGGAAATATATTGGCGATTCCTTATAGCATGGAAGTATAATTTAAATGAGTAAATCTCTCAAAACTTTAAGCCGTATACAAAAGTTTAAGATAGATGAACAACGTAAACTTCTTACTGAAAAAATGGAAGAAGAAGACAGAATAGTTATTTCTCTTCAAAAATTGAATATTGCTTATGAAACCGAAAAAGAATTTACAACTCAAAATCCCAATCTATGTGATTTTGGAGCTTATACCAAAAGATATTTGGAACTTCGTCAAAGTTTTGAGAAAAGTTTAGAAAAAGTCCGAGAAGAAATAGAACGAATCAGAGATATAATTTCAGATATGTTTAAGGAACAAAAAACATTTGAGATTGTTGAGCGCAATCGCAAAGACAGAGAGCGTAAAGAGTTAGAACAAAAAGAGCAAAAACTTCTTGATGAAGTAGGGACTAATGCTTATATTAAACACCATGAAGAAACTTAAAAAAGGAGACAAAAATGATTGAGATGATTGCACTTCCATATGAAATCAACGCTTTAGAACCATATATGTCAGCTAAAACATTAGAATATCACTATGGCAAACATTATAAAAATTATGTTGATACTTTGAATAAGTTAATAAAAGGTACGGAATATGAAGATATGACTTTAGAAGAAATCATAAAAGCCGTATATGGGAATCCGGACAAGCAAGCCATATTTAACAATGCCGGACAAGCACTTAACCATCAAATGTTTTGGCAAATGATGAAGAAAGGCGGGGGCAAACCACAAGGCAAAATGCTTGAACGCATAGAAAAAGAATTTGGCTCTTATGATAATTTCCGCCAACAGTTCAAAGATGCTGCAATTACACAGTTTGGTAGTGGTTGGGCATGGTTGGTTGAAGATGGTGATAAGCTAAAGATTGTAAAAGGGGCTAATGCCGATACACCTGTTGCCAGAGGGCAAAAACCGATAATTGGTATTGATGTTTGGGAACATGCTTATTACCTTGATTATCAAAATCGTAGAGCAGATTTTGTAGATGTTTATTTAGATAATTTGGCAAACTGGCCGGAATAACAAGAATTTTCACCGAGCATAACCGCAGATAAAAAGATTATCTGCGGTTATTTATATAATCTTAAACATTAAATGCTAAAATAACTACAAAATTAATGAATTTTGATTGACAATTTTTGTCTAAAACAGTACAATAAAGATAATAAATACTTTCACTAGTGGAGATAGGTAATGACTGAGTACAATGTTAAAGATGTGACAAAAACTCCAAAAGGATATTTGATGACCTGTGAGGTTGGTAATGAAACTTCTAGTAAAATGTTACCTATCTTAAAAGGATTTGAGCCCAAAGCCGGAGATACTCTGGTTGAAGAGCGAGATAAAAATGGCAAAATGGAATTATATGTAAATCGAGGAGATAGAGCTCTTTTTTCAATTTCGGCAAATAAAAACTATGTTAAATTTAAGGTTTATAATGAAAACGGAGTTGATGTATACAAGTCTGGATCTTTGCAACCAGAAGCCGTTCGCAAAGCAAACATTTTTTTCAATAAATGCAGTAAAGCTTTAGATAAGGAAGTGTTAAAAGGTATTAAAACTCGTTATGTTGTTGCCGCCACTGCTTTTGTGGGAGCCTTAGCAAGCATGGGAACAGATCCTCTTTATGTTGCTCAGGCAAATTTATCAGCTAATGAAATTGAATCAACAAAAACTATTCCATTTTTAGTTTGCGGAGCTACTGCTGTTGCATCAATTACTAAAGGGATCGGGCATAAGATTATGGATAAGCTTAGTACTGTTGCAACTAATAAACATATTAAAAAGAATGGTATAAAAGTTTATGGAAAGGATGGGAAGGTTGTTAATGTTGTTGCCGGTTTAGATGACAAAGGCAACCCTACAGGTGATTTTTATAATAAAAACCTGATTAATAAAGTTAGAGGGGGGCGCCATGACTAAATATAGTACAGAAAAAGAGTTTATGGTTGCGGAAGGAACAGAAGGCGAGGTTTATGTATATATAAAAGCTCGTTCAGACCACCCGGCAAGTCCGTCAATTTTATATGATGGGTTTGATCATGCTGTTTTTTTGCGCTCTCCACAAGAAAAAATAATTTTAGATTATATTAACCCTCTAATACGTGATAAACTAAGAAAAGCAAACAATGTGGTTATTGTTGAAACCATACTGGAAAACATAAAAGATTGTTATATGGCTAGTATGCAAATTGTAGATAAGATACCGGTAGATTGGGGGCAAATCGGCCTCAAGACTTGGGAGGAAGTTGCTCTCCAAGCTTAATTATAATCAATCGTATTTCTATTAAAAATAGCCAATTTTAAATTGGCTATTTTTTTTCTAAATCACCACCATAACCTAGAAGAATTTTGAAATTGTTGCGATTTTTGTTTTTTATATAGAACCCTTTTTCTTGTGACCAAATAAATACTTTTTTTCCAATCCATACTCTGAAATAATAACTGCGATTATAGAGTTTGTATTTATCTTTGGTGCGAATTTCAGTACCATCTTCATATTCAATCTCAACACTGCGTCCAAAACCATAACGGTTATTATCAAAATCTAAACCATATTCAACGAATACTTCCATCGTTACCTCCCTATAAAACTTTTTCCATAGCTATCCGAGGGCGTCCGACTTCTGCACCATTTTGCAGAAGAATATTACCACAAGGTTTAAAACCGCTTTTGAGCATTGTTTTTTGCATAGCAATATTATGATGATGTGTATCAGCCCTAACACTTGTCATATTTAAGCTTTTAGCTAATATTTCAACTTGACGATATATTTCTACTCCAAGTCCCAAACCGTGACTGTCAGCAGCAACAGCCATACGATGAACTGTGGCATAATTATCATCACTTGTTTGCCATTTTCCGTCAATTGAAGTATAATTTTTATCAGCTCCGTATGTTATGGCGCAAGTACCAAGAATTTTATCTCCGTCACATAACACATATCCGACACCTTCTTTGGCATCTAGCTCAATACGCTGACGAGAAGGATCACCGTATTGCCATTGGTCAATATTTTGGCTTTTGAGTAGTTGTTTGGCATCATTTACAATTTTCATTTGAGCATCTATATCTGCCATAGTTGACTTTCTAAATTCCATATTATTTCTCTCCATAAATATATTTATAGCAAATTATAAATATTATTTTTTGTTTTTCTAGCGAATTTTCAGTTATTCAGAGATAAACAATCAGACAGATACAGTAGATCTGCAGTTTCTATTTATATTAAAAAATAAACATTCTATGTCCCTCACGGAGAAACATATCAGCTTATTATATTTTTAAATACATGCATATATATACCTGCACAATTGATTAAATTTGCTAACACTTCCGTCCACTTGCCTTGATTATATATTGACACTATGTAAAATTATCATTATACTTGAAGTTACAGATGCTGTTTAAGCTTTGTAATCTTACAAGCATATATCCTTATATTTTATCCAAATTCTATACTTGTGAAACATCTTAAACGGCATCTCTGTAAATGTCATTGTCTGACATCACTAACTGTCATTGTCCGACTTGTTCGGACAATCTCACGAAATTTAAGAGAGATATTCCGATCAAGTCGGAATATGACAGAGAAAAACAAAGGAGCCATGAGATGAACAAATATGTTATAAGCGTATCAATACTACTTTTATCATCATCAACATCTTTGGCTCAAGATAGCTGTATGGTTCGTCCATCTTGTGCAGATATGGGATATACCAAATCTGCAACTGATTGTGAGGGGAAAAAAGCCATTAGCTGTCCGTTTGATATTACTCTGTTCTATTGTCCGGAATCCGGATTTAGTGAATATCCTTTAGAAACATGTCCTGATAATGGCGTTTGTTCGGAATTAACTCAATACAAATTAGACGGTTGTCAAAACAGTTATGAACTCAGCTCCGATGGGTTAACTTGCAA
>SUUR01000043.1 GCA_015062435.1 Alphaproteobacteria bacterium
TTGGTAATCAGGCAAAAAGTACATTCTGGCAGAAGCTAAGCTTGTGCAAAGAATGACAATAACAGCTCCAAGAACAACGGATATTCTTGCCATCTCCGCCCCCTATAATTTAACCTCACTAATTATAGGATATATTTTCATTGTCTAATTGTCAATAAATAATTGAACGTGGTGGACGAATTATTTTTAATAAATAATCACGATAAAAAAAGGATTTGTTCTTACAAATCCCTTAAGAATTAACTTCTTCAATAAAAATGACTTTATACTTTTTGTCTTCCCAGATAAAACCACTCACTACAAATTTTTGCATCATGGTTGGGCATTATAATATAGCCATCATATGGTGATATTATTTTTTCACCATCATCATATATCGCTAAAACTTCATTATTTTTCACTTGCATCATATGTTTATAGTTTTTAGACAATTTTCCTTCTGTTTTTTTAATTACAAAACTGTCTAATTGTACAATACAGGGCATTTGCGGTTGTTCAAAAATAGCCTCTATACATCTGTAATAAGCCAAAACATTTAACATTGCCTTTTTTGCAATTTCAATTGCATATTCAGCTTTATGATATCCGCACTCAAGAGTTATACCTGTTTTACCCTTATTAAAAGCATACCTTTCTGTACAAAAATCATCTATTTCTTGCTTTGACTTATATATTTCCGGCCATCCTGCCAAAGCTTTTTCAACCGGCATCAAAGATAAAAGTTCTTTATTTTCTGCTTTCGGATAATCAATAAACGCAAATTCTTCATCTCCCTCACAATGAGTAGAATGCAAATCCAACATCACATCACAATTATCAATCTCATACACTAGTTGATTTGCTATTTTTTCTTCATTATTAGTAGGTTGTTGATGATATTTTATTACTCTATTTAAATTTACATCAACAAATCTGACATCAGCTTTTTGTGCTTTCTCATTCACACAAGGGATAAAAGTTATTTTACCTTTTTTTAGTTTAATTTTACCACTTTCCAGATCACTGATAATTTGCTGTTGAGCAACGGTTCCGGCAATTTCATTTCCATGAACTGCTCCCAAAAACAAAATTTTTACTCCTTCAACTCCGGAATCATAACAAAATTTCTTAAACATAATAACCTTTCTTAGATACTTTTGCAAACACCACTGCCGGATTTTTTTCCATAACATTAACTCTGGCGGTTTTTACAAAATTAATGGTTTTATTATTCTGATTATAAGAATTACCGACAAATCCACGATTCAATAAAATATCTATATGCTCAAAATTATTATATCTGATACAAATCCCCTTACCTTTAACCCGTTTTTTTCCGCTTATATTATGATGCATCAAAGCAATCTCGCCCCCATCTGACGGATCAATTGCACTGGCAAACATCTTAAATCCGTTACTAAAATAAGGCGGCATATTCCAATGGTTATTTCTGTCTATGATAGAAAAAGCATCTGTACAACCTTTTTGATGAGCCATACATAACCTGTATTGTATCATTAATTGATTTAAGCTATTCCCTCTATATTTAGGATGCACACAATCTGCCCCTAAAGATGCTGCCAGCATATTAGGTTTCTTATCAAAAAAATTTATCGGACTATTAGGTAATTCATCATTTAAAGCTTTTTGATTATCAATAACATGAATATAAGACATACCCACCAATTGTCCACTCACAAACACCCCGATATAGTTTATATTTTCATTATCAAAAACTCGATGATAATAATTTTCATCATGTTTATGGATAAAACATTCTTCTCCTTTATTCAGATGAGCATATATTGTTGCTGAAAGCTTACTCATAGCCTCAACATCATCCCTTGACAACGAACGAATCACAAAACGAGGTTTTTCATCTACATTTACACCATTTATTTTGGTGATTCTTCCTCGCCAAACACGCTGTTGATTTAATGTATACTCTTCTAAATTTATCATTATTACCTAACCTGAAACAAAAAAAGCGGGAGATTAATCTCCCGCTTTGCAATGTATGTTTATGTTTTATATACATCTGACAGCAATGGCAGGAGAACTAAAGCCTGTCATTTTTTTGCACTTGAGCTGTTTAGATGCTAAAAACATTTTCATTCCTTTTATTTTAACTATAAAACACATATAATAATTTTTTTTTCAAGAATCAAGTATTTTTTATCAAAAATATACAAAAAAAAGACGGCTTCCCACAAAAAAGAACCCGTCTCTCATACAAACTAATCGCCGAATATGGTCAATACGATATATTTTGCCATACCCTCTGCCTCTGCCGCTCCATCAATTTCAAACGGAACATCTGCATCACACCATAGACTCATCCATAGATTCTCGGTGTTGTTGCGATATTCTTCTATACGTTTTTCAATCTTCGCATCATCATTTCTAATGATTGATTCACCACCGCATTTCGGACATTTTTCATCTTCAACGCTATGAGTAGCTTTGCAATTTTTACAAACTCTGCGTTTACTGACTCTTTCAATAATCAGCTCAACTGGAGTTTCTCTCTTTATTGCAACCAATCTGACATCTCTCAACAATCTTGAAAATGCTTCCAATTGGCTCTTGGTACGAGGATAGCCGTCAACAAAAACCACTTTCTCATTTCCCGGAAAATTTCTTGTCACCAAGACATCAACAACATCATCAGGTACCAATTTTCCTGATCCGATAGTTTCTGCCAGTTGTTTTCCCAGTTCAGAACCTGAAGCAACTTCAGCTCTCAATAAATCACCTGTTGAAAGATACTTAATCTCTTCAGCTGTTGCAATTCCTTTGTTAATAATCTCTTGTTTGATACAATCTCCCAAATATCCTTTGCCACAACCTGGTGCGCCAAAAAGGACAATTACAGTTTTATTCATAATAGTATTGAATTAAAAATTAAGGTTTGATTTTACCCTATATCATTTTATTTTTTTGTCAACTTTTATATTCGTTAAAAATCAATCACTGGATATTGTTCTGTTCTTGCTTTCGGTAATTCATAATGCCACCATTCATGCCTGCGAGGAGTAGGAACTAATCCGATATTCAGCATTAATTGATACAATTCCTCCCGATTCGTTATTTCCTCTTGCATTGTTTTTGTATAATAATCTAAAGATGCCTGTTTTAAATATTCAAAAAAACCTTCCAATTTTCCGCTTTGTACTTCTTTGGCATATTTTTCATTATACGCATCAACCAATGTCGGATACACCAATTCTTTTCCGTTTGCATCAATCAACGCCACATCTATTGCGGTTGCCCGACAATGCGGAGATTTTTCTGCCTCTGCAATAAAAAAACCATCTTTAGGAATCAGCTCAAACAACTTTCTATGCGCACCAACCGGTCGCCATGCATCATAAATTTTTAATTTTCTGTTTGTACTTTTTAAATATGGCAACAATTTTTGCAAAGCTTCCCATAAATCCTCATGCACATAAGCATGGTTTCCCAAGCCAATCTCTGCATAAATAGCCCTACCGGTCATATTATGCTTTGTACCGGCATACATCAAATCTACCACAAAACTATCATTATCTACAATTTCAATTAAATTTTTCATTGCAATCACGCAAATATTGACAAAAAGAACATTTATAATAATATACCGATAAAATTAAAATTATTATAACCTTATAAATATTTTTATTATGAATAAGAAAAAAGCGTTATTTGCAGGCACATTTGACCCGTTTACTAAAGGACATTTATCCATTGTAATACAAGCAATGACAGTGTTCGACCAAGTAATTATTGCTGTCGGTAAAAACCTTAACAAATGTTGTTTATTCACTGCTGAAGAAAGGGTTGAATTGATAAATAAATCTATTCAAGACTTTGTTTATCAAATTGAGAAAGCCCCATTAAGCCAACACCAATTTAATCCTGTTGAGAAAAGTGTTGCAGGTAAATTACTTGATTCTGCAAAATTAAAAATAATTACCTACGACGATCTCACCGTTGATGTTGCCCTAAAAGAAGGTGCATCTGCAATTATTCGTGGAGAAAGAATGATTGGTGACCATGACGCCGAAATGCAATTGGCACAAATAAATCAAGAACTGCTTGACATCAGAAATGCAGCCATTGTTCAGATGCTAATTCCTTGCACCAAACCGGAACTGACATTTATTTCTTCCAGCAATGTTAAAAAACTTTGCGCACAAGGAGAATACATTGCCGCCATGAAATACGTAATGCCGTCTGTCCACAACAAATTGATGGAACACTACCTCAAACAACGAATGCAGAAATTATTAGGATCGCATTTTGATGCCAATAAATGGAAAGAACTGGTAAAAAGCTACACCTATAACCGCTATTACCATACCCTATCACATATCGGTTATGCTTTAAATGTCTTAGACATGATAAAGGAGCCATATTTTGATAAAATCCCTTATGTGGCAATTGAATTAGCAATTTTCTATCATGATTATTACTGTTCAGGTAATACTGATGACGAAAAACTATCCGCTAAGAAAGCTGTTGCAGATTACGGATACCTAACAGACAAAAAGTTGCTGTCTGATTTAATCTTAGCCACTGCTCAAGATTATAAAGCACCCGATCACTGGCCTATAAGAGAACTGGCAAATGTCATGCGTGATATTGATTATGCCATTCTCTATGATAAAGCCAACTATGGATGGTATTCTTTAGGAATATGTCTGGAAGCATCTCTCATTTTTGACATTGAAAAGTATATTGAAAAACGTGCAGAATTCTTAAAAAAAGCATCTGATATGACTTTTTTATGTCACACTCCAAGACTAACAAAAAATTTTGGAGATGCCCAAAACAATATTCGTAATGAATATGCTTACTGGCTTAATTTATAAAAAAAGCGCATTGCAATTGCAGTGCGCTTTATTTTTACTCCAACCAATATCTACAAATTAACAACCTCTTTAATATGAAAGTCATCATCATAGATATATCTTCTTTTCACTTTTTTTCCGGCTAAAATATCCGGCAAAAAATCTTTATCCGCTTCTCTCATCTCCTGATAAGGTATATCATCTGAGCTTTGCCAAAAAGCACTAACTTCTCCTTCTCTTTCACATATCTCACCGGAAAATTCCTTACTCCAAAAGATATGAACATAAAAGTTAACATTAGGAAACTCAATATACCCGACTTCAACCGGATTCATAATCTTAATTCCGGTTTCTTCAAATGTTTCTCTGATCACACATTCTTGCATGGTTTCTTCAGGCTCTTTTTTTCCTCCGGGAAAATTAATACAACCTTTATTAATTCCCCTTTGATGCCTTATCATTAAAAATTTGTGATTTTTAACATCTTCCACGATTGATAAAGAGGCTTCTTTTTTCATTAAAAATTTATCACTGGTCATAATATCTGTATTTTATTTAAATAATTTGCTAATTTTATTTTATCTTCGCTATCCTAGCACTCTTAAAATAAAAATCAAACAAATTTATAAATCTGCTTAACGACCGCCACTGCCAAAATAACTCTTTCCTTTAGAAGAAAGAATTGTTTTAGGCATAATTGATACTTTTTTATCTTCTTTAAAGTATTTATTACTGATTTCTTCCAAATGTTGTTTTTTAATATCATTATCTTTATAAAGATCTGCCAAACTATTCTTAATATTTTTCCACAAATGCACTCGCTCTCTTTGAGGAATATTAGTATCATCAATCAGTTCATTAGCCGCACCTTCTAATAAGATTCTACGTTTAACTCCATCAACATTATAAGATAATGTCATTAATTCCAAAACTTTTTCTCTACCATTTTTTAAACTTGCCAATTCAATACCGGTTTCAAAATAAGCTTCTTTATCAACATTTTTCTGCAATTTGAGTATCTTATGTAATGTTTTTAATTTATCACTATCTGTTGAAGCATAACGCAATGCCTCTTGATAATAAATAACAGCTGTATTATTGCTATCTTTTTGTTTTCCGGTCAAAGATGTTTTTAAATCTTTTTTAAGTAAAGAATTTCCATAAATAGAATAAATCTCAAATTTTGCATCAGGATAATTGTTTTCCTCAGTTTTCAAAGCTCTTTCACAAGCCTCTTGCACCAAAACAGACTTATTTCCATATTCTTCGGGCAAATATCTGATACATGTATTTATCAGTTCAACATTACTGGTTAAACGTAAAGCCTTAGACATGTAGTCAACCACCATATCCTTTCTTCCATCATTGCCTTTGTACGGATTTTTATCACTTTCATAAGCTTCATACAATAAAGCAATATTATGATATGATAATGCCAATTGCTCATCATCAATAGCTTTGTCTGAATACAACGCCAAAATACTATGTTTTTGATCTTCTATTGCTTTGTTTGTCAACGATACTTGCTTTGTCTGTAAAGCACTAAAATTACGTCCCACCATCACAACCTGATAAGTTGAAACAAGTTCCGGAATATTTCCTGCTCTTTGATCCACCACAATATCTACTTGTTCCGGAGTTAGTTTTGAAAAATCCACTCTCAAACCTATCAAATCCATATAAGAAGACAGTGCCGTTTCATAACCGTTATCATCTAAAGACAATGCCTCATCTTTAATTTCTTGCAAAATTAACCTTAGCTCATCTTTTTCAAAATTACCATAAAAATCTGCCGATGCTAAAGGTTGCAACATCACAACCGGTTGCAACTGTTTTTGTTGTTCCTCATCTTGAACTGTTTCTTGAGGAATTTCTTGATTTTCATTTATTTCTTCGGTATTCATTTGACAATTCTCCATTTTTAATGACAAATAATATACAAACTTTGAAACAAAAATCAAGACTTTTGTCTATAAAATTACAAAAAAAAGACTCTTCACCTAGAGAAGAGCCTTTTAATGGATATTAAGTATCTGAGACTTAGAACAATCTCAATACAGACTGAGAAGCCTGAGAAGCCAAAGACAAAGAGTTAACAGCCAATTGCTGTCTGGTTTGCAAAGCAAGCATATTTGCAGACTCTTCGTTCATATCAGCTAAGGTTAATTTATCAGCACCTTCAGTCAATACGTTAATCAAGTTTTCGGTAAATTCCTCACGGCTTTGTACGATAGAGTAATTATTACCGAACTCAGATGACCAAGTACGCAATTTGGTAATTGCTGCTTCTACTGCAGAAATAGAATTGGCAATAGCGGTATTTTGAGCGGCCAAATCAGCAGCTTGTTGTGCCTCCAAAGCCGCAACTGCATTTTCATAAGCTGCTTTCGCACCAGAATCATTTGGTGCTGCCTCATAATCGGCTTTTTTTGTTGTCACCGCACCTTGAAGTGTTGCAATATTATCAGCAACCTTATCCCAATCAGCAGCATCTGCAATATTCAAACTGCTTGCACCACCTTTAGTTGATGCATCAACACCGGTAATATCCAATTTAGATGTTGATCCGGTTTTTTCACTGAACTTAACAGATAATTTATTAGTTGTGCCTCCCAAAAGGTTAATACCTTTATAACTGGAATCTGAAGCAACAGCGTCAATTTGTTTCAAAATTTCGTTAAATTGTTTTTCATAAGCTTCACGCTCTGCTTTATCAGTACTATCTGCTGCAGATTGTGCAACGGCTTTTGCCTGCTGAGCAAATGCGGTAATAGATTCAATACCTTCGTCAGCCGCTTTAATGGTTTGAATAGCTTGTCCCATGCTGTCTAACAATGCA
>SUUR01000044.1 GCA_015062435.1 Alphaproteobacteria bacterium
TTATTCATCTTTCTGGCTCCATTATTTTTTCTTTGTCATACTCCGGCTTGACCGGAGTATCTCGTTCAAGTTTACAGAGATGCTGTTTAAGATGTTTCACAAGTATAGAATTTGGATAAAATATAAGGATATATGCTTGTAAGGTCACAAAGCTCAAACAGCATCTGTAACTTCAAATATATAAAATATTTCGCAATTAGTCAATAAATAATTAAAGTAAGTGGACGAATTTTCAAATCATCATAAATCCTAATTCGTCCACCGTCTTTAATTACTGGTTGACACTTGATAAAAATTATGATATTATCATACTCGGATAAAATAAAAGGGTATGATAATGCTTGTTGTGGCAGATGTATCACTTTGCTTAAAATCTAATATTCAAAATATTAGATTTGTTTTCATTTACCATCATAACATCATCAAATTTCCCAAATACATAAACGTGCCGTTTAAGATGTGATTTTTTACACAGGTAATCCTTATATTTTATCCAAATTCTATACTTGTGAAACATCTTAAACAGCATCTCTGTAAATGTCATTGTCTGACATCACTAACTGTCATTGTCCGACATCACTAACTGTCATTGTCCGACTTGTTCGGACAATCTCACGAAATTTAAGAGAGATATTCCGATCAAGTCGGAATATGACAGAGAAAAACAAAGGAGCTGAAAGATGAATAAATATACCATAACATCAATAATGATATTACTTTCTTCATCATCTTTGGCTCAGGATAGTTGTATGGTTAGTCCATCTTGTGAAAGCTTAGGATATACCAAATCTGCAACCGATTGTGTGGGTAAAAAAGCTATTAGTTGCCCGTTTGATACTACTCTGTTCTATTGTCCGGAATCCGGATTTAGTGAATATCCTTTAGAAACATGTCCTGATGGTGGTGTTTGTTCGGAATTAACTCAATACAAATTAGACAGTTGTCAAAACAGTTATGAAATCAGTTCCGATGGTTTAACTTGCAATGCTTGCAATTTTATTATACTTGTAATGAATATTGTAATGATAGTTCTTCTTGGGGATGTGTTAATGGTAGTAATTTTTGCCATTGTGCGGGTAATCCTTTTGAATAACATATGCTAAAAAAGTATGGGGTATTTCCACTTGTGTTTAACATGGAGGATTCTAGACTTTTGCTTTAACTATTTCAGGCTTCTTGCCATTTTCCTTGATCATCTTGTTTCCAATAGTGGCATTGGTGTGTGGTCTTTTTTATTTCTTTCCACAAACTACGAGCATGATCTAAAGCATCTTCAGAATGGCCATCAAAAATATTAAATACTCGTGCATAATTATCCAGTTCTTCCATACTTATATCTGCATTATCTACTAAAAATAATAACTGAGCCTGATTAGGATTATCTGTGCCAGAAGTTAGCCATATCGGTTGGATCTCGGAATTACCATCTTTTTTGCTACCATGTGGCAAAAAAGACTGATCATTATACGTCCACAAATGTGAATTTATAAACTCAACCAGTTCTTCATTGCCAATTCTAACCAAAACTTTTTGCCCTGTGGAATAAGCTTTTTCCAATAATTTAGGTAAAACTTCTTCCAACGGTTGTCTTTGTAAATGATAAAAATCTATTCTGCTCATAGTCTAACCGATGCAAATTGAGGAATATTATTATTGTTTATAAGAATTAGAACCGGACGATTGTTTTCTCTTTTGGCATTATTGGCAATATCTTCTACGTCAGCTTGGCTTAGAATCGGGGTTTTATCTATTTGAGTAATAAAATCTCCGACTTTTATTCCTTTGATATCTGCGTCACTTCCTTTAATAACTGCGGTTACAATCACACCAAAATCATCTGTGGTAATTCCATATTGTTTTTTTAATTCTTGAGTAGGTTCTGCAACTTTTATACTCAAACCGTTGCTTATTTCTTCTGTGACTACCGGATTGGAGTGTTTTGTTTCTTGCATGATGTTTACTATAAGTTTCTTATTAAACTCATGATCATTGCGACGCAACTTTAATTCCACCTCAGAAGATATCGGAGTTTCGGCAATTTTTCTTGAAAAAGCTTTGGGATCAGATATTGACTGATTGTTTAGTGCCAAAATTATGTCTCCGGCCTCAATACCGGCATCACTTGCCGGAGATGATGGTGTGACCGAGCTGACTAACACCCCCTCTCCTGATGATTGAGATTGTATTTTTAATCCGAGCCAACCTCTTTCTACTTTTCCTTTAGTTTTCAGTTCGTTAATAACAAACTCTGCCAAGTTTATCGGAGTTGCAAAACCAATACCTATATTGCCACCGGTGGTGGAATAAATTGCAGAATTGATACCGATAACCTCACCTTTGAGATTAAACATCGGTCCTCCGGAACTTCCTTGGTTGATAGAGGCGTCTGTCTGGATAAAGTTATCATATGCTCCGGCATCAATATCTCTGGATTTGGCAGAAATAATTCCCGATGTGACACTACCTCCCAAACCAAACGGATTACCTATTGCCAAAACCCAATCCCCTACTCTGATATTATCTGAATCTCCTAATTTTACAGCTTTGAGTTCTGTTTGAGGTGATATTTTTATCAAAGCCAAATCTGTCTTGGCATCAACTCCGATAAGTTCTGCCGATAAAATACTGTTATCAGCAAGTGTTACCATAATTTCTTGTGCTTTATCAATAACATGGGCGTTAGTCACAATATATCCGGCACTATCAATAACAAAACCTGAACCTAATGATAAATTCTCAGAATCTTTAGGTGAAAAGTAATGTTGTATTTGGGGATTTGGACTGACAATCCCCAAGTTGTCATCAATATTTTCCATATCTGAGGGCAAGTGTTTGGTAGAAATGTTTACTACTGACGGTTGGAGTTCTTCAACCAAATCAGCAAATGAAGGCAATGTCTGTGCTTGAGATACACCCGTCATCAAACAAATTGCACTCAAATATAGAATAACTTTATTCACAACTATCTTCCTGATTTAGAAAAATATTCAAAAAATTCACTGTCAGGAGACAACACCAAAGAAGTGTCTTCTTTATCTGCCAAAGAGTTCTTATAGGCTTCCAATGAGCGGTAAAATGAGAAAAATTTTGTATCAACACCGGCAGCATTATTCCAGATGGCAATGGCTTCTTGGTCTCCTTGACCTCTGATTATCTGTGCTTGTTTTTCAGCTTCTGCAATGATAACTGCTTGTTCTTTTTCTGCTTCTGCTCTAATCTTTTGAGCCTCTTGTTGGCCGGTTGCTCTAAACTCTTTGGCATCTCGCTCTCTTTCGGCTTTCATACGTGCATTAATTGCTTGTAATACCTCTATCGGTAAATCTGCTCTGCGAATCCGAACATCTGCAACACTTACTCCGATTTGCTCGGCATCTACTTTTACGGCACTACTAATATCTGCCATGATTTGTGTACGTTTCTGTGAAAGAAGTTCTTGTAAGGTGATACGACCTAAAATCTTACGAACAGATGAGTTAACAATCTCTTCTAATTTGGAACGTGCTTGCAATTCTGTACGAACAGTCTTGTAAAAACGCAACGGATCAATAATCTTATAGCGGGTAAAACTATCAACATCTAAGCGTTTTTTATCATTTAACACCACTTCTTGAGCCGGAGGATCAAGATTGAGCAAACGATTGTCATAAAATACGACTTTTTGTATGAATGGAATTTTAAACTTTAAACCTGCATTTTGAACAACTCTGACAGGTTCTCCAAATTGAAGTACTATTGCCTGCTCTGTTTGCTTAACTATATAAAGAGAATCTGCAACAATCAGTAATAATGTGGCAAATATAATAACTATTGTTATCTTTATTTTATCTGTCATGGTTATTCTCCTGTGCCTGATTTTAATTGATTGAGCGGCAATATAGGCAATACATTGCTACCATTGGCTGACGGATCTATTATTACTTTGTTGGATTTTGAAAATACATCCTCCATAGTTTCAAGATATAGTCTTTTGGCTGTTACTGCCTTGCCTTGCTTATAGGCATTGTAAACTGATAAAAAGCGTTCTGCTTCACCTTGTGCTTTGTTGATTTGAGCTTGTTTATAAGCTTCTGCATTTTGAATACGTTGCACTGCTTCACCTCTGGATTTGGGCAAAATTTCATTGCGATATGCTTCTGCCTCATTCTTAAAGCGCTCCATATCCGCTTTAGCACGTTGAACTTCATTGAATGCATCTACAACTTGTTTGGGAGGATCTGCTTTTTGGAGTTTGACACGAACAATTTGGATACCGGCTCCAAATTCATTTAATACTTTTTGCAATTCCTCTTTTGTTTCATCTTCAACTTTACCTCTGTCTCCTGAGATTATGGGCATCATATCTGACTGACCTACAATTTCTCTTAAAACAGATTGGGCAGCTACCCGTACAGTCATATCCGGACTTTGCATATTGAAAAGATAATCTTTGGCATTGGATATACGCCATACTATTGTTAAGTTGATGTCAACAATATTTTCATCTCCGGTAAGCATGTGGCTTTCCGTAAAATCATTGCGATTAGTTATTTCCGATACACCCAAATTAATACTTCTTTCCTGAGTGATATTAACCTTTTCTACTGTTTCTATCGGATAAGGAAGATGGTAATGCAATCCGGAATCTGTGGTATCAGCATAGGCGCCAAAACGCAAAACAACACCTTCTTCATTGGGCTGAACTTGATAAAATCCGGTCGCAAGCCACAACAACAAAATGCCGATTATAACCCAACTCCATCTGAAATCGGGAAATTTACCGGTGGGCGTTGCCGGCTTAAACTTGGGTTTGGAATCTTTTTTGATGGGAATTATATTATCCTGCCACGGATTGTCATCATTATCGTCCCATGGATTTGGTGTTTTTGCCATAAAAGTTACCTTTCATTTTTTTAGTTGCTTTACCAAAATTATATAATATAAATAGAGTAATAAGACAACTGTCTATAACATCTATCAACAGAAAGAAAAAATTATGGAACAGCAAATAAGAGCTATTGTAGAAAAATATTTTACTTCTCAGGAAATTGAAAATATAGGCATATTTAATAATCGGGTTATTATTACTTTGGTCAATACGGCAGAAAACCCAAGTATAAACTCAGCAATAGAAAATGAAGTCAAACAAATCAACGGAATAAATAAAGTTTCTATCATTTATACGCAGGTTAAAGCTCCTCTCCCTCTTAAACAAGAGCCCGAAAAATGGATTGTCAACGGTGTGAAAAAAATTATTGCTGTCGCATCAGGAAAAGGCGGTGTCGGAAAATCTACAACAGCTGTTAATATTGCAATGGCTTTGGCTAAAAAAGGAAAAAAAGTTGCACTGTTTGATGCGGATATTTATGGCCCGTCTATCCCTACCATGCTCGGATATGAAGGTGCTGCACCGATATCTTATGACGGAAAAACTTTTGAAGCTTTTGAATTTCAAAATATCAAATCTATGTCTATCGGAACATTAATTGACAGGAACACCCCTCTCATTTGGCGTGGTTCAAAAGCTTGCGGTGCTATTGAACAATTATTAACCGAAGTTAATTGGGGCGAAATTGATATTATGGTGATTGATATGCCTCCCGGTACCGGTGATATTCAAATAACATTATCTCAAAAACTGAATTTGGCCGGTGCGGTTATCGTGTCTACTCCTCAAGATATTGCTTTGATTGATGCCATCAAAGGAGTAAACATGTTTAAGCGGGTTGATGTGCCTATTTTGGGTATTGTTGAGAATATGAGTTATTATATATGCCCTCATTGCGGTAATCGTGATGATATTTTCGGACATGCCGGTGCTAAAGAAACTGCCTCTGAATTGGGGGTACCGTTCTTGGGAGAAATTCCGCTACATATGGATATCAGAACATATGCCGATAACGGTAAACCGATTGTGGTGGCTGCTCCTGACAGCCAATATGCAAATGCATATTTGCAAATCGCAGATAAAATTATTAATTCTATTTAACCAATAAAGGAGAAACTTATGAATAAATCAATAATCTGTTCTATCTTAGCAATTGCAATGCTTTCCTCATGTGCTACCGATCCTTATACCGGTGAAAGCAAGGTTTCTAAAACTGCTTGGGGAACCGGTTTGGGAGCTTTGGCCGGTGCCGGTATCGGGGCTTTGGCCGGAGGTGAAAAAGGTGCGCTTATCGGTGCAGGTGTGGGTGCAGCAGCTGGTGCCGGTACCGGTGCTTATATGGATATTCAGGCTCGTAAATTGCGCCAAGAATTAGTCGGAACAGGTGTACAAGTTAAACAAGTTGAAGGAAAAGTTTATTTGATTATGCCCGGTAATATCACTTTTGATACCAACAAAGATGTTATCAAAACATCTTTTATGCCGGTTTTGAACTCAATTTCTAAAGTCTTGGCAGAGTATAATAAAACCAAAGTATTGGTAAGCGGTTATACGGATAATACCGGTAGTGATGCTATCAATATTCCTCTTTCTCAAAAAAGAGCAAATGCCGTTTCTCAATACTTAAATCTGCACGGTGTAGCTTCCGGAAGAATTGTTACTCAAGGTTTCGGTTCTGCAAATCCGATTGCTTCTAATGCAACTGCCGTTGGCAGAGAACAAAATCGCAGAGTGGAAATTGCGTTAATAAATAACCAATAAGATAACCTCTTTCCATAAACAAAAAATATCTCGAAAATTGTAACTTCAATCTTCGGGATATTTTTTATTGTTTAAATTTGGTAGAGATAACAACATACAAACATCAACGACACATTATTTGAAGTATTCCGTCTTCATATGATGAGCATTGATTAGCGATACAACAAATATCAGCATTGAAACATATTTCATGTTCACCACTTTCTTTAATCGCTTCTGCTTCCCAATATGGTAAGGAATACCAATATTCCCCATCACTTTCTTCTGTATATATATAACAGTCTTGTACAACATACTTGGTTAAACCTCCGCATGTTACTTCTTCACAATATCCGTTATTAGGACACCAATCTGAATAATACCAATCAGCCTCAAAACCACAACTCTGACAACTTGCTTTGTCTGGCTTCATTACATAACCAGATTGACAACTGTCTAATTTGTATAATGTAGCTCCTCCACATTCTAATTTTGTGCAATTACCATTTGTAGGACATTCGGGTAAGGGATATTCGCTAAAGTCACAGCTTTCACCAACTTCCGGACAATAATAAGCGGATAAATCAAACGGACAGGCAATGGCTTTTTTTCCCTCACAGTCGGTTGCGGATTTGGTATATCCCATATCTGCGCAAGACGGACGAACCATACAACTGTCTTGAGCCAAAGATGATGATGCTGATAAAAGTAGTATTGATACGCTTATAACATATTTGTTCATCTCATGGCTCCTTTGTTTTTCTCTGTCATATTCCGACTTGATCGGAATAT
>SUUR01000045.1 GCA_015062435.1 Alphaproteobacteria bacterium
TAAAAAGGAGTTGTGAAATGAAAAAAATATATATGATATCGACAGCAATGTCTCTTTTGAGTTGTGTTGTTTCTGATTTTTCATATGCACAAACATGTACGGCTGCACCGTCTTGCTCAGATATGGGATATACCAAGTCTGCATCAGATTGCGCCGGAAAAAATATGATAAAATGCCCATTTGATTTGACTAAAGTTAATTGTGATGATGCAAGTAGTTCCGGTTCATCAAAAGGGGTAGACGATTTAGATTGGAATGCAATGTATCCATTACCAAGCAATTCGTTTACCTTATCGGAAGATGGTTGTTTTGTCGGAAGTTATACTACGGTAGTAAATTCTTCTACAGTTTATGATGTATATTTATCAGTTGATAATAAGAATTTGTATCCAATGCATATTTATAATGATGAATATGGTTTCAATACAATCCCATTATTATGCTTAAAAAAAGGGCAGGTGATAAAAGCTTATAATTGGAAGTTATTTTTTGTTCCATATATAAATAGAGTTTCATGTACAGGTTATAATTTAACTTCTATGCCCAACAAATATTGTTCATATAAAACCTGCACTACTGATAATGCACATTTTTATTATAAAACATATACATGCAATTGTCCTAGCCGTTTTGATAAGACGCAATCACAAGCAGATAGATACATACAAAAAATCAAAAATGAAGATGATGCTGATTGTTATTTTTGCGATCCTTGCACTAATGATATAACAGGTATTACAAAATACTATTGCGAATATAGTTCTCGCCGGTGTTAAAAAAACTACCGCATAATTTCTATCAACTCATTCATAGATAATGTGTATTGCTTACAACTTGTCACCATCTTGAGTGTCTAGATGTCGTTTTGCACTTCTTTTTCACTAATAATTATCAAATATAGAATTTTTTTATTTGCATATTCCATTTTCTTTATCATACCCATTTATTTTATTCGAGCATGGTAATATTATAATTTTATGTGAAGTGTAAATGTTAATTAAAGTAAGTGTACAGAATAAAAAAGGGGATTTGCAAAAACAAATCCCCTAATAACTAATGCCTAAGAACTAATCACTTAATCCTAAATATTTATATTTAACTCTGATTTTATAATCAGATCCGTATGCATCAATCAACTCATTAGCCAGTTCTTGTTTGAGAGCTGATTTTGCATTTGTTCTCAAATTATCAAGCTTTTCATTAGAATGTTGAATTTTATTTCTGATGATTTTGCTTGGAACAATAATCACAATTTTATCATTCCCTGAAAATACTCTGGGATTTTGCAAGGCCTCTTGATATATCTCAAGTTGTTGAGCTTGACTTAATCCGGCCAAAGCATCACCTTTTTTAATCGGAGCTGATATTTTAAGATTGAGATTAAAACGTTTTGCAACTTCAGCAAAGCTGTCACCATCTTCCAAATCATGTAAAACATCATTTACAATTTCTTGAGCGATTGCGCTTTTTTCATTGTCTGCCCAAATTTTTTCGATTTCAGGTTTTACGGTAGCTAAATCTTTTTGCTTTGCTTCATTGATTTTTTCAACTTTCAATAGAGTAAAACCATCATCTGTTTCCATAACCTGACTAATTTCTCCTTCATTATAAGAGAAAGCTGTTTCAATAAAGTCATTTGAAGAAACCAGATTTTTGAATTTAGGAGCCACATTTACTACCTTTTGATTTTCATATATACCTAAGGCCTTGTTGATTGTAATATTATGTTCTTTTGCAATTTCTTCCAAAGTTGCACCGGCACCTAATTTATCTTCTATATCTGCCACAACATCGGTAGCTTGTTCATAAGCTCGATCTTTGCGAATATCTGCAATAATTTGCGAGGTAGCTTGTTTTAAGGTTGTCTCTTTTTTGGGTGTTATATCAACAACTTTCATGACATGCCAACCCATGCTTGACTCAATAGGCTGAGTAAATTGACCTTTTTTGAGAGCAAATACGCTTTCGGCCACTTCTTCCAAGAGCATATCTTTGGCTACCAAACCTAATTCGGTATCAGCTCTTGATTGATTGGCAATATCTTTTGCAATCTTAAAAAAATCTCCTCCGGTGTTGAGGGCTGCCACAGCTTGATTGGCACTATCCTGATTATCAAAAACCATTTGTAAAATATTTCTTTGCTCCGGTATGACAAATTGTTCAATATTTTCTTGATAATAATTTTCTATATCTTGAGCAGAAGGTGTATATTTTGAAGCCAATTCATCAATAGAAAATACGATAAAACTAACATCACGATTTTCAGGTTCTTCAAATTGGAGAGCAAAATCTTGATAATATTGCTCAATTTCTTCATTAGAAATTTTGCGATCTGTTTTAAGTTTTTTCGGTTCAATGATAACATATTCAAACACTTTTCGTTGCCCGTCGATTTCTGCCAAATATTTATCCATGAATGCCGGCAAAGTTAAAGATTGAACAGGGGTTTGTACTAAGTGTTGTTTGACAATATCTCTGCGTAAAGCTTCAATATAATCATTTTCGGTCATGTTTCTGGCATTAAGAGATTGACGCATTATATTCAAATCAAATTGCCCTGAATCGTTCATAAATTCGGGTTGGGAATATATAATTTTTCTGATTAATTCATCACTAATAGACACATTGTTGTTTTCGGCAGTCTTTTTCATAATAGAGTTAACGAGCTCTGTTTGAACAATATCCATCATGATAGCATTTTTCATAGATTCGCTTTCGGCAACTTCTTCTCCGAACAGATACCGCAATGTTTGTATTTTTTTGTTAAACATATCAGTGATTTCATCTTGAGTAGTAACCAGATCGTCTACTCTGACGATAGGACGATTATTTCCGCCACGCCCCATATATCCGGATATTCCGAACAAAGACATGAAACTTAGAGCGGTCAAAACCAAAATTCCCTTAACAAACCAAGAGTCTTGATAACTTCTTATTTTTGTAATCATAACCGATGTATCCTTAACATATATATTAATTTTTTACTGATTATAACAACATAAACAATTTATACAACTTATAAATATTGATGTTGAAAAGTTTTTTTGATTATGTTAAAAAAAACTAAATTTTGAAATTTAGAGGGGATAATTAAATGGCTAGAAAAAAACTTATTGCCGGAAATTGGAAAATGAACGGCCTATTAGCAGATGGCATTGATTTGGCTAAAAATGTTGCTGGTGGAGTAAAAGCAATGGGTAAACCTCAATGTGAGTTTTTGGTTTGTCCGCCGTTTACATTACTGACATCTGTCAAAAAAGCCTTGAGAGGAGCTAAGGTTGCTCTGGGAGCACAAGATTGTCACATGGCAGAAAAAGGCGCTCATACCGGTGATATCAGTCCGCTCATGCTCAAAGACTTAGGTTGCAGTTATGTGATTCTAGGCCATTCGGAACGCCGTGCAGATCATGGAGAAACTGATGCCATTGTTGCAGATAAAGCTGTTGCCGCACATAAAGCCGGCCTCAAAACAGTTATTTGTATTGGTGAGACATTGGAACAAAGAGAAGCCGGTAAGGCAGTTGAAATTTGCCGAAATCAAATTTTGGGTTCAGTTCCTGCCGATTCGACAGCTGTTGACACAGTTATTGCTTACGAACCTGTCTGGGCAATCGGAACCGGTAAAGTTCCTACCACACAAGATGTTGAAGAAGTTCATTTAGCTGTTCGCAAAGTATTGGCTCAAAAGCTTGGAAAATCCACAGCCGGCAAAATGCGAATTTTGTATGGTGGGTCCGTAAAACCTTCTAATGCAAAAGAACTTTTATCTTTGCCTGATGTTGATGGAGCTCTGATTGGTGGAGCAAGTCTCAAGGCAGAAGATTTCTTAGCTATTGCAAAAAATAGTGAATGCTAAACTAAAATAATAAGGAAATAAAAAATGGGATCAGTTTTATTGGTAATTCATCTGTTGGCTTGTATTTTTTTGGTTGCGGTAATTTTATTGCAACGTTCAACCGGTGGTGCACTTGATGGCTTAGGAGGAGGTTCCGGAGCATCTAGTTTTTTAAATGCCAGAGGAACGGGAAATTTGCTTACTCGTACCACTGCAATTTTAGCAGTTATACTTTTTGTAACAAGTATATCGTTGTCACTTTATTATAAAGGACAGCACCGGCAAGCAAGTGGCTCAATTTTGGAAAATACTCCGGCACAAAGCACACCGGCAGAGCCTCAAGCACCATCTGTACCTGTTGCAGGCAAATAGATGAACAAACTTCAACAACATACAAAGGCACCTGATCCTAAGGTGCCTTTGTCACTTTAAATTAAATACAAAAAGGTATTCCAATGTCTACAAAAACAAAATTTATTTTTATAACCGGAGGAGTTGTTTCTTCATTAGGAAAAGGTCTGGCATCAGCATCTTTGGCATCTATATTGCAGGGTAGGGGATTTAAGGTCAGATTACGCAAATTAGACCCTTATTTGAATGTTGATCCCGGAACCATGAGCCCATATCAGCATGGAGAAGTTTTTGTAACTGATGATGGTGCCGAAACAGATTTGGATCTAGGGCATTATGAGCGTTTTTCCGGAGTTGCATGTCATAAAAATGACAGTATCACCACCGGTAAAATTTATCAAAGAGTTATTGATAAAGAACGTCATGGAGATTATCTCGGAGCCACTATTCAAGTTATTCCGCATGTTACCAATGAGATAAAAGATTTTATTTTATCAGATATTACAGATGAAGATTTTGTTCTTTGTGAAATTGGAGGAACTGTCGGAGATATTGAGGGGCAACCATATTTAGAGGCTATACGTCAGGTTGCTTATGATTTGGGTAGAGATAGAGCGATGTTTATTCATGTTACATTATTGCCCTATATTCCCACAGCTGGTGAACTTAAAACTAAACCGACACAACACTCTGTAAAAAAACTTCAAGAATATGGAATCCAACCGGATATGTTGCTTTGTCGTTCTCAAATGCCGATTCCGCAAAATGAAAAACGCAAGATTGCTTTATTTTGCAACATTAGAGAAGAAAACGTTATTGCAGCCCTTGATGTCAGCAATATCTATCAAGTTCCGATAGCTTATGCTAATGAGGGTATGGGCAAGCAAGTTTGCAAACACTTTGGAATTGATTGCACTCAAGACCCTGATTTAAGTAAATGGGAACATATTGTAGAAACTTTACGTCATCCGGAGGGAGAAGTTCGTATAGGTGTTGTTGGCAAATATACGCAATTGTTAGAGGCTTATAAATCATTAAATGAAGCTTTAACACATGGTGGAATAGCCAATAAATACAAAGTCAAAGTCAAATGGATTGATTCAGAACTTTTAGAAAAAGAAGATGTATCTGCTCATCTTAATGATGTTAGCGGTATTTTAGTTCCCGGAGGTTTCGGAAAAAGAGGAACAGATGGTAAAATAAATGCCATTCGTTTTGCCAGAGAACATAAAATACCATATTTGGGAATATGTTTGGGTATGCAAATGGCTGTTATAGAAACCATGCGGAACGTTGCCGGCATCAAAAATGCAGGAACAACAGAGTTTTCTGCAGATTGTGAACCGGTAGTAGGCTTGATGACGGAATGGGAAACCGAAACCGGCCACGAAACACGTCACAAAGATGGAGATTTGGGAGGAACAATGCGTTTGGGGGCATACCCATGTAAACTTGAGCCAAATTCTAAGGCTGCACAAGCTTACGGTTGTGAAAATATATCAGAGCGCCATCGTCATCGCTATGAAGTTAATATGAAGTACGAACCTCAATTACGTATGTCCGGAATGAAAATAACCGGAGTTTCACCGGATGGAAAATTACCAGAGATTGTTGAAATTCCGGAACATCCATGGTTTGTTGCAGTGCAATTCCACCCAGAATTAAAATCCAAACCTTTTGCACCATCGCCGTTATTTGTAAGCTTTGTAAAAGCGGCAATTGATAAAAGCAGATTGTTATAGAGTTGAATAGTTTTTTCAAAAAAAGCCCGAGTTACTCGGGCTTTTTTATTACAATTCGTCCACCTACCTCGATATTTGTTTGACACGTCGCAAAACCTATGTTATCTTGGAACATGGGAAAGATAATTGTGCCACTAAGGTATCATAATATGCACAAGACATGTCTCATGTTTATCCGCTTGTCCATATCCGCCAAAGTGGCACCTTTAATGACAATGTCTGCTCTCCTAACTGTC
>SUUR01000012.1 GCA_015062435.1 Alphaproteobacteria bacterium
ATTAACAAACAGATAAACAGCATTCACATAATTAAACGTGAAACACTTTTACAAATTTATCACCAACAAAAAAAGGAAGTATTCTCTTCCTCTTTTTTAGAAAAATCCAATCACTACTATTCATCAATCGAACGAATTTTTGCAATTGACGACCACATTTTTTCAATACTGTAAAACTCTCTCACTTCTGGCTTAAATATGTGCACAATAACATCAAATGCATCAATCAACACCCAATCAGCTTTTTCTTCACCTTCGGATACAGATTTATAACCACTTGCCTTTAACTTAGCTTGAATCTGTTCTGCCAAAGCCGCCACATGACGCTGAGAAGTTCCGCTAGCCACCACCATATAATTGGCAATAGATGTTTTTCCTTGCAAGTCCATAATCACAACATCATTAGCTTTCCCATCATCTAAAGACGTGGTAATTATATTTAAAATTTGTTCCGCAATATTATTTTCAGCCACTTTAATTCTCCTTAATCCAATGGTGACCATGTTTTATTTTGTTCAAGCACAACATTTTCTTCTTGTGTTTTATCTTCATTTTTATGCCTACGTTCACGAGTTATATATTTATTAACTTCCAACAGACATTCAAAAATACCTTTCTTGGCAACGGCAGACATTACCAAAACTTTTTTATCAATTGCTTTTTCCAATGATTTTTGCTTATCGGATATTTCATTTTTCGAAAGAGCATCTGCTTTATTTAACACCACAACTTCCGGTTTTTGCTTAAGAATATCATTATACAAATCAAGTTCTCGTCTAATATCCATATAAACTTTAACCACATCTTCCGCTGTTGCATCTATCATATGCAAAAAAGCAGAACATCTTTCAACATGTTTCAGAAATCTGTCTCCCAAACCGACCCCTTCATGAGCACCTTCAATAAGTCCGGGTATATCAGCTATAACCATTTCATAACCATCAACCCACGCCACTCCCAGATTCGGATGTAACGTCGTAAAAGGATAATCTGCAATTTTTGGACGAGCAGATGTTACCACCGACAAAAACGTAGATTTTCCGGCATTTGGCATACCTATTAACCCAACATCGGCAATAACTTTCAAGCGTAACCATACCCACATTTCTTGTCCCGGCCATCCCGGTTCTGCATATCTTGGAGCCTGATTGGTAGATGACTTAAATTGAGCATTTCCTCTACCGCCATCACCACCTTTAGCCAATAGAAACTTTTGACCTGGAGTAATCATGTCCACAATTAGAGTTTGCTGATCATCTGCCAAAATTTCCGTACCGACGGGCACTTTAATTATAATATCTTCACCTTTGGGACCGGTTTTATCAGACCCCATACCATTACGCCCTTTTTGGGCTTTAAAATGTTGTTGATATCGAAAATCAATCAATGTATTCAGGTTAGCCACAGCTTCAACCCAAACACTACCTCCTTTGCCCCCATCACCACCGTTTGGGCCGCCAAATTCTATATATTTTTCACGCCTGAAAGATACACAACCGGCTCCGCCATCACCTGACTGAACAAATATTTTAGCCTGATCCAAAAATTTCATCTTATTCTCACAAGTTTACGCTTGTTTAAATCATACTTATTTAATCTGAAAAGTAAAGGGGCTAAATAAGCCCCTCATTTTAAGTTTTAATTATCCTAAAGCCTTATTCACAAGAAACAGAAACAACTGTTTTGTTACCGGCTTTTTTAGAAAATACAACTTTACCTTCAGCCACTGCAAATATAGTATGATCTCTACCCATACCTACATTAGCACCCGGATGATATTGAGTTCCACGTTGACGAACGATAATATTTCCCGGAATAACGCTTTGACCGCCGGATTTTTTCAATCCCAAACGACGACCTATGGAATCACGTCCGTTATTGGAACTACCACCTGATTTCTTATGAGCCATAATTCAATCTCCTTATAACTTACTTACCGCATACATCGGTAATTTTAACCAATGTAATATACTGTCTGTGACCGTTTTTGCGGCGATAATTCTGTCTGCGTTTTTTCTTGAAAACAATAACTTTAGCATCACGAGCCTGTTTTAAAACAGTAGCTTTTACACTAGCACCGTCAACCAAAGGAGAACCGATGGTATCACCTAAAGCTAAAACTTCGTTAAAAACAATTTCTTTTCCTTCTTCACCGGCAAGTTTTTCAACTTTCAACACATCGCCTGTTGTAACACGATACTGTTTGCCGCCGGTCTTAATAACTGCGTACATTTCTTCACCTTTACATTATTTAAACATAAGACGTTGGTTGCAATATACATAAGTTTTCGTCACTGTCAATAGGAATCTCGCTAAAAAACTCAAAAAAAACTCCAACTAATCTTCACGATGAAGGGCTCTAAACAAATCCGGACGCATAAATCTGCCTTGCCAAATTCCCTTTTTAGCTGATTTTGCGCTTTTCTCAGCATCAATATAGTCATTAGTATAATACGTATAGGCTACTGCCCAACCGTCCTTCACCATTTTTTCATTTAAACATTCATCACCAACATAACACACCGCCACAATTCTTTTATATCTGTCAGTTTTAATGTGTTTACACTTTACGCTGTTTTTAATCATTCTTCGCAATGCTTTATAAGCAAGCACACCGCAATCATATGGTTTATCATCAACATCATAACATTGTTGCTGATACTCCGGAGCATCTATTCCCTCAAGTCTTATTTCTTTTCCGTTCAATAAAAAGCTATCCCCATCTATAATTTTTAGCTCTTTTGCTTGCACATTTACTGTTACAAGAATTAATATTAATATAAGCAATTGCTTAAACATCGTTTCCTCTGCAAAATGTATTGAATAAGTATCAAAAAAACTTTGTTGTTTAATATTCTTTGTCTTATTATAAAGCATAATTTTTTTGCAAAAGGTTAAATTATGTATAAAAAAATAGCATCTGGTATTTTATTGATTGGCAGCTTATTTACAACTTGCGGATGTGATTATTTTCGCCATCGCAATGTTGTAGACGTATTTACAAGACCATTCACACCGGTAGAAGCCGAATATTTATCAAAAGATGTATCTTTGACACCGATTCGTTCTCCTCAATCTATTGTTGTGTGTCGTTCACATCAGTGTGCACCGGCAAAACTATCAATGTCTAAAGAATATATATACAACAGCCTTTTACAACTTTTTGATAACAACAATTATCAAAAAGCATTGATTTGCCAGGCAGATTCTTCTGCACACACCTGTTTGGAAAACTATGTTACAATTCCACTGACATCAGGTATTACTCCAACCAATGCTTATATTGACTATGTAAAAATCACTGATGTTATTGTTAATGCTCAAGCCAATAAAATTGATTTAATATTGAATTATAATGTTACTTATGGCGGACAAACACCGGAATGCACCCCATCAAGATCGATTCTCTTTGCAAAAAATGTTAACCACGTATTACTGGAAGATGCCGGATACACTTGCAAAATGACCACTATTGGACAAAGTCTGATTAAAACAGTATTTGCAATAGATTATATCGATTTAGATTATGGCTATATCGGTGGATTTTACTCCATAGGTATTTCCGGACCGGCATACGGCGGTTCCACCGGATATATGTTGTTGCGCTTACCAAAAAATGCTTACCCGTTATCACCGCAACTAAAATCACCTCAAAGCAGTTCAAAAAAAGGGCTTAGCAACATTAGCTCAAACATCAAAGGATTGAACACACCATCCACAACAGAAGATACATCTTCAGAACTAGGTGAAGTTCAGGTATTTCCCATAAGCAAATAAGCTAACCGTAAGTAAAATATCGCACACTTTGATATATTGTAATTTTTTCAATATTTCTAAAGTCAATAACAGTTGCCCCATATATAATTCGACCATTAGCAGATGGCAAAGAACCGTTTCGCAATTGATATTCTCTTACATCAGAAAGATTCATCACAGTTCCGCTATCAAACTCCACGTTCCAACCATATGTATCATAGCCGACATTAACATGGATAATTTTCCATTCATCATCACCTTCAAGCAAACCGGATTCCGAAGTTTTTGAAACCTCAAATATAGCCTCATCACTAGCTCCGCTATACCAGTTTATAAAATTCACCTCACGTCCGCTTTCTTGAGGTACATATAAATGATTACTTGGTTCGACCAATGTTTCACTTTGCTTATCTATAAGTACATTATTTTCAACATTGTTTTCTTCAATAAATTCTTCTGTCCTTACAGAAGTTTCAGCAACTTCTGCATCTGTCAGATCATCGGAAACAGCAACCGAATTATCATCAGCAATTTCATCTTTTTTTTGGGTAGCATCTTCTTTTTCTTGCTGATTTTCGACTTTTATGGTTTCGACCAGATCATCAAACACATTATCTTCATCCTGATGATTTTCCACAACAGGTTCCGAAATTTCTCCTCCATCATTAATCTCAATATCATCAAAATTGAAATCAGATAGATCATCTAATTTCAATTCAACATCTTCATTTGCGGAATTTTCCATATCATCAAGCATATTCACCTCTTATAACGGAATATTAATTATCACTTTAAGCCCTCCCAAAGAAGCTCCATCTAACTTTATAGAACCACCATGAGATGTAACCACATCTTTTGCAATCGATAAACCTAATCCCACACCTCCGGTTTCTTTATTTCGAGATTCTTCCAATCTATAAAAAGCCTTAAAAACATCTTCTCTTTTTTCTTCAGGGATTCCAGGACCGTCATCTTCTACTATTATTTCCAAACTTTTATTATAAACCGTTAATACAACACCAATATTTTTTCCATATTTAGAAGCATTAGAAATAATATTACTGATAGCCCTACGTAAAGCTTGCTCTCTCCCCATAAACACAACTTCTGAACAATTGCTTTGAAAATCTATATTTACTCCAAGCAATTTAAACTTATTAACAACACTTTCCATCAAATAACTCATGTTTATGTTAATGCTGTTTTCTCCTGTTTCGCCTTTTACAAAAGCAAGATAACCATTAAGCATTTTTTCCATTTCATCAATATCGGATAAAAATTCACTTTTCTCATTTTCATCAATTAACATCGATGCCTGAAGCTTCATTCTGGTCAAAGGCGTCCTTAGATCATGAGAAACACCTGCTAACATTTGTGTACGTTCACTGATTTGCCGCTGAATTCTCTCTTTCATTTTGATAAATGCAATTGCCGCTTTTCTGACTTCCACCGAACCGTAAGGTTTAAAATTCTTATCATCTATACCTTTTCCAAAGTTTTCTGCAGCAATTGCCAAATCGGATATAGCCCTTACCTGTATACGCAAAAACAATACCGCAACCAAAAATAACAAAATTGATGTTCCTACCATCCAAACCACAAACATAAACACTGATGAACTGAATATTCTTTTTTTAGGACAGGTAAATTCATAAGTCACATTTTCATACTTAACAGATACCAATAAAGTATCACCATCTTTACTTATTCCTGTCCATGTTTTTGCTTTAGGAAAAAGCTCAATCAGCTCTCGCTCAAGGAAGCCTAACACAATTTTATTTTCATGATATTCATTATATCTGCTGCTATTTTCAGAATTTAAGACTTTTGCTCTTATACCAAAAAATTGTACCGCATCATTTTGCAAACTTTTCCAATCAATATTTTTTTGTTGAGCCTGATTTACAATTATTGCAATTTCTGCCGCCAAACTCTCTGATAACTTACGCCCCATACGGCTCCAACTACCATCAAAAAACATTACCACAGATACAATCTGAACAACAATTAAAGGAACAAAAATAAGCAACATTGTTCTAAAAAACAATGTTCTTGGCAAATATTTCAATCGCCAATAAGATAACTTATTTTCAATTTTCGGAGATAATCTTAAATGCATACACCATCCCTCTATTATTCAAACAATCTTAGCCTCTCTTTGTCCTTTTTAAAGTTGATGAATGCTTCTGATAAAACAATTTGCCTCAAACCATACACTCAAAGTATGTAATAGCACTTTCAACCGAAACAAATTGTACCGGACAAGCATTATACAACCTTTAAATTCTTCACTCAGGCAACACCATATACCCTTTTCCTCTGACTGTCTGCAAATAACGAGGATTTTTTGAATCTTGCTCTATTTTCTTTCGTAAACGTGTTATTTGCACATCAATTGAACGAGGGCTCTGACCGGCTCCTAACATTTCAGCCAATTTTTCTCGAGAAAACACTTGCCCACATTTTGCTCCCAAAATACTCAACAAAGATTGCTCCACCGGTGTTATATGAATTAATTCTCCTTTTTTTGTAAGCAACTCTTTTTTCTGAATATCATAAACACATAACCCTAAATTCAATTTGAAATCAGCATCAAAATTGTTCTTAGGAACACGTCGTAATATATTCGCAATCCTTAAAACCAATTCCTTTGGTTCAAAAGGTTTTGACAAATAATCATCTGCACCATTCTCTAGCCCGATTATTCTATCGGAAACCTCTCCCATTGCTGTCAACATAATAACCGGCACATCACTATCTTGACGTAAACGACTCAGAAATTCAAATCCGGTTTCGTTTGGCATCATCACATCAACAATTAACAAATCAAATTGATAGGACTTTAGCAAATCTCTGGCATCTGCCGCATCTTTAGCAACCGAAACCAAAAAATTATTTTCACGCAAAAACTTTTGTAAAAGATTTCTTAAACGAGTATCATCATCAATTACCAAAATATGTTTATTGCTGACAGTCATCACCCACACCGAAATTAAGATTATTTTCTAACAATTTTCTTAGATTTGGATGTTGTTGTTTTTTTCTTCAATGTTGCTTTTTTATTAGTTTTTTTCACTGCAACCGTTTTATTCTTTTTAGAATTTTCAGTTTTCACATAATCCAAACTTTTTTGAAAATACTGATATCCTGTAATAAAAGTCAAAACACCAGCCACCCAAAGCAATACCTCACCGATAATAGCCCAATACCAAAAACCTTTTAACAACATCATAGACAACGCTGTCATCTGAAACCCTGTTTTCCATTTTGCTAAACGAGTAACGGGCATTCCGACATTAACTTCACGTAAAAATTCTCGCAAACCGGAAACAAGCAATTCCCTGCACAAAATAACAATAATCGGAATTATACTCAACCTTGTCATCAACATATCAGGCTTTGCTAATAACACCACAAGAGCAGAAGCAACCAACAATTTATCAGCTATCGGATCCAATAATCTTCCAAAAGCGGAAACCTGCCCTCTTGCTCTGGCCAAATACCCATCAAAATAATCTGTGATTGATGCCACAATAAATAAAACAGCAGACAACAATCCCCACCAAGTTGTATTAATATATACCGACAAAAATATAACCGGAATAACAACGATTCTTGAAATCGTTAGCAAATTTGGCAAACTATACACGTTCACACCCTTTTCAAAAAAATTAAAACTAAAAATATAGTATGTTAAATTTTTCAATTATGGAAGTATTTATAAATTTTTTCCGCTGTTTTTTTACTGATTCCTCCAACTTTTTGCAAATTTTTTACGGACGCTTGAGCCACTTCTTCTGCTGAACCGAAATATGCCAATAAATCTTTTTTTCTCTTTGTTCCGATTCCTTCAATATCATCAAGTTTAGAAACAAACATTGACTTTGCACGCTTTTGTCGATGAG
Source organism: Alphaproteobacteria bacterium (assembly GCA_015062435.1). GTDB lineage: Bacteria > Pseudomonadota > Alphaproteobacteria > RF32 > CAG-239 > CAZU01. The sequence goes on from SUUR01000012.1 coordinate 7,662, forward strand.
TACCAATTGCAAACCGATGTGCCTCATCTCTTAAATTTTGCAAATAAAAAGCTAGCGGTGATCGATATTCCAACTCAAAACTTTCTTTACCAAGCATATGATAAAATTCTTTGCCGGCATTTCTATCAGGGCCTTTAGAAATTGCAATTATCGTAATATCACTTAAATCAAACTCTTTAAGAGCTTCATATACAGCATTCAGTTGCCCTCTGCCACCATCTAATAAAATCACATCAGGTTTATTTTCCGGTGTCATTTTCAAGAAACGTCTTTGCAAAACTTCTTTCATCATTGCAAAATCATCTCTGGTTTCAAAAGTATTTTTAATATTAAAAGTTCTATAACTTTTCTTATCAAAACCGTCTGAAGTTGCCACAATCATTGCTCCGATGGCATAACTTCCCTGATTATGTGAATTATCGTAAACTTCAATTCGTTTTGGAATACTGTTTAGTTCAAATGCATTCTTTAATTCTTCCAAATTATTTTTTACACTGGCCATCATTGCCACTTTTTGTTCAATTGCAGATTTGGCATTTTCTTTTGCCATTTTCAATAAACTGGCCTTATTACCTTTTTTATAAATATTAATTTTAGTTCCTAAAGCCTGTTCCAAAAATTCTTTATCATTTGGAAGTAAATCTACTATTATTTCTTTAGGCAAAACCTGTGTAGCATAAAATCCGCTTAAAAAAGCCTCTAAAATTTCAACATCATCAGCTCCCTCCGTTTGAGCCGGAAAATATGGAACATTACCGCAATTTTGCCCAGAACGAATAAAAAACACTTGAATACAAACCATATTTTTGTATCTGACCAAAGCCACAACATCAGCAGACTTTATATTGGAATACTCCACATTTTGCTTAGATTGGATATTTGTCAATGCTCTTATTCTATCCCTTAAAACTAGCGCAGTTTCATAATCTTGCTTTTCACTGGCACTATTCATTTGTTTGTATAATTCTTCTTGTAATTTAGAATTTTTCCCCTCCAAAAAAGCAATAGCATCATCTACCAATTTTTGATAATCTTCAGTAGATATTTTTCCGACACAAGGAGCGGAACACCGTTTAATTTGATACATCAAACAAGGTCGTTGACGATTATTAAACACATTATCTCTACATGAACGAAGTAAAAAAGCCTTTTGAACAACATCTACCACACTATTAACTGCCATTGCACTGGCAAAAGGTCCAAAATATTTATTCTTATCGTTTTTAGCACCTCTATATTTTCGCAAAGAAGGATATTCCGAACAAACATCAATCATCAAATGAGGAAATGTTTTGTCATCTTTTAATAAAATATTATATCTCGGCTTATATTTTTTTATTAACTCATTTTCAACAAGTAATGCTCTGGATTCATTTTCAACAACGATAAATTCCATTTTTGATATTTGAGCCACCATTTGTTGCAAACGTAACGGAAGCTTATCCAATCTGGAATATGCAACAATTCTCTTTTTTATATTCTTAGCTTTTCCCACATACAAAACTTCATCGTATTCACTGATCATACGATAGACACCAGCACATTCCGGAGCAATTTTTATGTATCGGAGTAAATTTTCCAACCCTATTTTACTATCAAACACCGGTTCCTCCTTCACATAAGATATTAGCGTTTTACCATCAAAAATCAACAAAAAAACCCCGTAAATCTTTTAATGATTACGGGATTATAACAAAAATTCTAGTGCCCTTGATAGCCTGTATTATTAGCGCTTACTAATTGCTTATAACACAACTCTAATCTTTCGTTTTCTTTTTCAAGCTCCAACACTTTCGTTTTCAAACAGGCAATATCACAATCCCGCAATTTGATAATTCTTTGCGCTCTGGAATGTGCGGTTGAAACTTTAATAAGCATTAGAAATGAGCATATTACTAATGCCAACAAAAAAATAATAATTGCAATCATAATTTTATATTTTTAAAATTTGTAAAAATGATAATATTCATTTTTACATAAAATGCAACAAAAAAGGCTTCGAAATGCATTTTCGAAGCCTTAAAACTATTTTTTTACGCCAACCCTCCAACGCAAAAAAATAGAAACAATAAAGAAAGTTAATACCATAATTATAAAAATTAGGATTGAAGCTTATCTCTCTCTACGTATCTTTTTGTATTTTTTAAAATTTCCTGATAAACTCTAGCCATTGCCTGGGCCTCATCATCAGCAATTTTTAAAGAACATTCTTTCTCTTGACGGTTTATATAGTCAAAAACTTCAGCAGAATTTGTAAAGTTTCCAAAAAAGAAAAAATCTTTTATTAAAGATACCAATTCCTCTTTGCAATAACTTTCATATTGCAATTGTTCAACGATTTTAAGCTTATCTCTGACTGATATTAACCTTGCAACAGCCCGATTAAGCTCTGTTAAATCTTTTGGTTTAATAAGTTTTTCTTGATAATACTTAATTTCCAAGTATTGTTTAAAAACTATTGCCAGTAATGTAAATATTATCACCACCAAGCATAAAATAATAATGTTTTGCATAATTTTATGATTATAAATAGACAATTGTCATTATAAATACAATTACCATAAAATCAACAAAAAGGTTTCTACATCAACGCAGAAACCTTTTAATCATCATGAGCAACGCTTTCCATAAATGAAAAATCATCAAATTTCATGTTTGAAAAACTACGCCAAACAAACACCATTGCCGCTACAATCGCAATAATTATCATAGCAACAATTATAAAAATAATATACCACCACATTGCTATTCGTTTTAAATTTTTTCTCTCTTATTCATTGCTTTATATACAAGATTTCTCCTGTCAAGTTCCCTCCATAAATAATAGAAATTGTTCCCAAGTAATGGTAATTTACAATATTCTTTCATCAATGTCTTATTAGAACAAGAAGAATAATCAACATTATCAGATTTAATTTGAGAAACCAAACAACAAACTGCTAATATAATGGCAGATTCAAGTATTATTAAAAAGACCATATTATAATAATTTTTAAATTGTTAATAACAAAACAAATATATACTAAACCATAAAAGTTGCAACAAAAAACGCTAAAGTTTATACTTTAGCGTTTTAAGAATTTTTGCAGTGCGAGCTTGTCCCAATAAATTTCTTTTTTCTAATACTTCAAGCAGAATATCGGCATCGACATGCATATTCCAACGAAAATTCTTATCACAATACATAGAAATAAGTATTCTATCCGGAAGAAGCGTTAGCATTTTTAGTTTTTGATTATGCTTTTCTAATTTCTTTCTTTTTGACAAGAAATTAGAAGAACAGCGAATAACAAAAACAATAATAAAACATGCTGCTAAACTTATACAACATGCCTTCATAATCAGTAATAAAAACTCATTCATCGCAAAATTCAGTTAATTATTTATCTTTTTGTTTATCTTGTTTTTTCTTTTCTTTTTGCAATTCTATCTCGCATAGTATAACACATCTAATATATCCGATAACTATTGCAAGCAGATAGAAAATGAAAGACAAGACAATTCCACAGAACAATCCTGTCGCTAAAAGTTTTAAACTGTATCCCATAATTGTATTATTTAATAATTAAAAAATATGAACGATAATAACAACTCCACAACAAATTGCAACAAAAAAACAGAGGAAATAAAAATTTCCTCTGTTTTATCAAAATTTCAGCTCTAATTATTCATTAGATGTATTTTCTAATTGAGCTTCTGCCTTTAGAGCTTGAATTTCTTTATCATTTTGAGCGGCAACTTTTCTCAAAGCTCTGAGAACCGTACCTGTACCGGCCGGAATCAAACGACCGACGATAACGTTTTCTTTCAATCCTTTGAGAGTATCAACTTTGCCCTCAACTGCAGCTTCTGTCAAGACACGAGTAGTTTCCTGGAATGATGCAGCAGAAATAAATGACTTGGTTTGCAAACTTGCCTTGGTAATACCGAGTAATATCGGATCAGCAGTTGCCGGTTCTTCGTTATTAGCAATCATCTTAGCATTTTCAGCTTCAAAGACATCTCTATCAACTTGTTCACCAACCAAGAATGTAGTATCACCTGGTGTAAGAATTTCAACTTTACGCAACATTTGAGAAACAATAACTTCAATATGCTTATCGTTAATTTTTACACCTTGCAGACGATACACATCTTGCACTTCTTTAACTAAGTATTCTGCCAACTTTTCAACACCCAAGACACGCAAAATATCATGAGGAGCAGGAATACCTTCAACCAAAGCATCTCCTTTCTTCACCATATCTCCATCTTGAACTGCCAAATGACGTCCTTTAGGAATCAAATACTCGATCGGTTGACCTTTAGCCGGAACAACAGTAATACGTTGTTTAGCCTTGTAGTCTTTTCCAAATTCAACCACACCATCTACATCGGAGATAATAGCAGGATCTTTAGGACGACGAGCTTCAAACAATTCAGCAACTCGAGGCAAACCACCGGTAATATCTTTAGTTTTTGAACTTTCTCTTGGAATACGAGCAATAACATCACCGACTTTAACCTCATCACCATTATCAACTGATAAAATTGCATCGGCAGACATATAATAGCGAACTTCCTTACCGTTATCGCCTTTAATATATTTACCTTTAGCATCAGTTAACATAATACTCGGTTTCAATCCCGCACTGGCAGAAGAAGAACGCCAATCAATAACAACCTTAGAAACAATACCTGTTGTTTCATCTGTATTTTCACGTACAGATACGTTGTTAATCAAGTCAACTAATTCCACTTTACCGGCTTTTTCGGTAATTACTGGAACAGTAAACGGATCCCACTCGGCCACTTTCTGACCTTTCTTCACCTTAGCACCTTCGGCCACCAAAATTTTAGCACCATAAGGAACATGATGACGAGATTTTTCACGTCCTTGAGCATCTTCAATCACAATCTCGCAGTTACGAGAAAGAACCAAAGCATGCCCTTCGGAATTAATAACGGTATGGTTATTTTCCAACTTCAACACACCGGCAAATGGTATTTCAACAGATGCTTGTTCTGCACCTTTTTGAGCAGCACCACCGATATGGAAAGTTCTCATGGTTAACTGAGTACCGGGTTCACCGATTGACTGAGCCGCAATAACACCAACAGCCTCACCGACATTAACCGGAGTACCACGAGCCAAATCACGTCCGTAACAAGCAGCACAAACACCGTCTTTGCTTTCGCAAGTAAGCACTGAACGAATTTTAACTTGTTCAACACCTGCAGCTTCTACCACTTCAACATGATTTTCATCAATCAAAGTACCTTTGGTAACCAATACTTCACCTGATTCCGGATGAACAATATCTTCCAATATTGTACGACCCAAAATTCTTTCGCCGATAGAAACCACAACATTACCGCCATCAACAACCGGACGAACGATAATACCACGATCTGTACCGCAGTTTGTTTCCGTAATAACAACATCTTGAGCTACATCAACCAAACGACGTGTCAAATAACCGGAGTTTGCAGTCTTCAAAGCTGTATCGGCCAAACCTTTACGAGCACCGTGAGTAGAATTGAAGTACTCAAGCACGGTCAAACCTTCTTTAAAGTTTGAAATAATCGGTTGTTCAATAATTTCACCTGACGGTTTAGCCATCAAACCACGCATACCGGCCAACTGACGCATTTGTGCAGCCGAACCACGCGCACCGGAGTGTGCCATCATATATACGGAGTTGATATAACCGTTTTCGGTCTTAGAAATGTTTTTCATCATTTCATCAGCAATCTTATCTGTACAAGCAGCCCAAATATCAACCACTTTGTTATATTTTTCACCTTTGGTGATAAGACCGTTTTGATACTGTTCTTCAAATTCTTTAACTTGTTTTTCGGTATCATCAATCATGTTCTTCTTAGCATCAGGAACAATCAAGTCATCTTTTCCGAAAGAAATACCTGCTTTACATGCATTTTGGAAACCAAGAGCCATAATACGATCAACAAACATAACGGTTTCTTTTTGTCCGCAATGACGGTAGATTGTATCAATGATTTCACCAATTTCTTTTTTACGTAACAAACGGTTAACTAAAGAGAAAGGAACATCTTTATGTTTCGGCAATACGTCAGAAACAATAATACGACCCGGAGTTGTTTCAATCAAACCGAACTTTGTTTCACCATTATCGTCAACATATTCCATTCTGCATTTAATTTTGGCATGCAAATCCACAACTTTTTCGCTCAAAGCCAATTGAACTTCATTAAAGTCAGAGAAAATCATACCTTCACCACTCATACCTTCAGCATCATATGTAAGGTAATAAATACCCAATACCATATCTTGAGTAGGAACGATAATCGGTTTTCCTGAAGCCGGAGACAAGATGTTGTTGGTAGACATCATCAATACACGAGCTTCTAATTGAGCTTCAATAGACAAAGGAACGTGAACAGCCATTTGGTCACCGTCAAAGTCGGCGTTAAATGCTGTACATACCAATGGATGTAAGTGGATAGCTTTACCCTCTACCAACACCGGTTCGAATGCCTGAATACCAAGCCTGTGCAATGTTGGAGCACGGTTCAACAGAACCGGATGCTCACGGATAACTTCTTCCAAGATATCCCAAACTTCAGGACGTTCTTTCTCAACCATACGCTTAGCAGCTTTAATGGTTGTTGCATGTCCGTAGAGTTCCAACTTAGCATATACAAAAGGCTTAAACAATTCCAAAGCCATCTTCTTCGGCAAACCGCATTGGTGTAATTTGAGTTCCGGACCAACAGTAATAACCGAACGACCTGAGTAGTCAACACGTTTACCCAACAAGTTCTGACGGAAACGTCCTTGCTTACCCTTTAACATATCAGACAAAGATTTTAGAGGACGTTTGTTTGTACCGGTAATCGCACGTGCACGACGACCATTGTCAAACAACGCATCAACAGATTCTTGCAACATACGTTTTTCATTACGGATAATAATATCCGGAGCATGCAATTCGATTAAGCGTTTCAAACGATTATTACGGTTAATCACACGACGATACAAATCGTTCAAATCAGAAGTTGCAAAACGTCCACCATCTAATGGCACCAACGGACGCAACTCTGGCGGAATCACCGGTAATACAGTCAAAATCATCCACTCAGGTTTGGTGTTAGACTCAATGAAAGACTCAATAATCTTCAAACGCTTAACCAATTTCTTACGTTTAGCTTCAGAAGTATTATCTTTAAGTTCTTCACGAATATTTTTTCTTTCACCTTCCAAATCAATAGCTGCCAAAATTTCACGAATTGCTTCAGCACCAATTCCGGCACGGAAAGCATCTTCGCCATATTCATCAACAGCTTCCTGATATTGTTCTTCTGTCAAAAGTTCATTCACACCCAAAGGTGTCAAACCTGGTTCGATTACGATATAATTTTCGAAATAAAGAACTCTTTCCAAAGCTTTCATCGGAATATCCGTAATCATCGAGATTCTGCTTGGTAAAGATTTTAGGAACCAAATATGAGCAACCGGAGCTGCCAAATCAATATGTCCCATTCTTTCACGACGAACTTTTGCCAAAGTTACTTCCACACCGCATTTTTCGCAGACAATTCCACGATATTTCATGCGTTTATACTTACCGCACAAACACTCATAGTCTTTAACCGGACCAAAAATACGAGCACAGAATAAACCGTCTCTTTCAGGTTTAAATGTACGATAATTAATAGTTTCCGGTTTTTTAACCTCACCATAAGACCAAGAACGGATCTGTTCGGGAGAGGCGATGGAAATTTTAATTTGATCAAAAGATTCGCCGGATACCTGCTGACCAAAATATTTCATAATATCATTCATATTTTATAAGCTCCTCTGCCTAAACTTCTTCATTCAATAATTCAACATTCAAACACAAAGACTTAATTTCTTTAGTTAAAACATTGAAAGACTCAGGAATACCGGCTTCAAATGAATCTTCGCCACGAACAATAGCTTCATAAACCTTTGTACGTCCGTTCACATCATCTGACTTCACGGTTAACATTTCTTGCAGTGTATATGCAGCACCATAAGCTTGTAACGCCCACACTTCCATTTCACCGAAGCGTTGACCACCGAATTGAGCCTTACCACCCAAAGGTTGTTGAGTAACCAAACTGTATGGACCAACTGAACGAGCATGCATTTTTTCATCAACGATGTGGTGCAACTTAATCATATAGATAATACCTACGGTAACTTTACGATCAAATTTCTCACCGGTACGACCGTCATATAAGTCAATTTGTCCGGAAGTTGGCAAACCGGCCTTTGTAAGCATTTCGTTGATGTCATCACCGGTAGCACCGTCAAATACCGGAGTAGCCATCGGTACACCATTTTTCAGATTCGGAATCATTACTTCCAAATCTTCCATACTCATATCGGCAATTTCACGTTTATATTGTTTATCACCATAAACATCTTTGAGTTTTGCACGCAATTCTTTTTCACTTGCTTGACCAGCCTTATATTGCTCCAACAATTCATTCAATTGTTGTCCCAACTTTTTAGCAGCCCAACCCAAGTGAGTTTCAAGAATTTGTCCCACATTCATACGAGAAGGCACACCCAACGGGTTCAACACGATATCAACCGGAGTACCATCTTCCATATAAGGCATATCCTGCAATGGCAATACTCGAGAAATTGTACCTTTATTACCATGACGTCCGGCGATCTTATCACCAGATTGTATCTTACGTTTGGTAGCAATAAACACTTTTACCATTTTCAATACACCCGGCAATAAATCATCACCACGTTGAACTTTTTCTACTTTATCGTCAAAGTGCTTTTGAATTTTTGCCAATCTGGTATCATATGCGTTGAGAAGCTCCTCAACATTAGCCATTACGGTTTCATCTTTCACAACGATTTTGCGCCATTGAGAAGATGGAATATTTTCCAAATCAGCCTCAGTAATTTCAGCATTCTTAGCCAATGTTCCTTTTGGAGCGTCAACTACTTTTTGTCCCAAAAGCATAGACTTCAAACGAGCATCAACATTACGACGAATAATTGCAATTTCGTCATCACGATCTTTAGCTAAAGCAGAAATTTCTTCTTGTTCGATAGAAAGAGCACGTTCATCTTTCTCTACACCACGACGAGAGAATACATGAACATCAACTACAATACCCTCAATACCCGGTTGGACTCTCAAAGAAGTATCACGAACATCAGAAGCTTTTTCACCAAAGATTGCACGCAACAATTTTTCTTCCGGAGTAACTGGAGATTCTCCTTTCGGAGTAACTTTACCAACCAAAATATCACCGGCCTTAACTTCAGCTCCGATATAAACAATACCGGCCTCGTCAAGATTACGCAATCCTTCTTCACCCACGTTGGGAATATCACGAGTAATTTCTTCCTGACCCAATTTGGTATCACGAGCCATTACTTCAAACTCTTCAATATGCAAAGAAGTAAACACATCATCACGAGAAATTCGTTCAGAAAGCAAAATAGCATCTTCGTAGTTCAAACCGTTCCAAGGCATAAATGCCACCAAAACGTTTTTACCCAACGCTAATTCACCCATATCTGTACATTGACCGTCAGCCATGATATCACCGGCTTTAACTTCGTCACCAACTTTAACCAAAGGAACTTGGTTGATACAAGTATTTTGATTAGAACGACGGAACTTAGAAAGACGATAAATTTCCACACCGGCATCAGCAGCATGCTCATCTTTAGAACGAACCACAATACGGTTTGCATCAACGGCATCAACAATACCATCAGCCTTACAAACCACCGTAGCACCGGAATCTTTAGCCACAACACCTTCAACACCTGTACCCACCAAAGGAGCTTCAGAACGCAACAAAGGCACACCTTGGCGTTGCATGTTAGACCCCATCAATGCACGGTTAGCGTCATCGTTTTCCAAAAACGGAATAAGAGCCGTTGCAACAGACACCAGTTGCTTTGGAGAAACGTCAATAAAATCAATTTCTTCCGGACGAGCAAATTCGAAATCACCGGCCTTACGACAAGCTATCAAATCATCTTCAAAATGTCCGTCATCTTTAACTTTTGCATTAGCCTCCGCAATTTTGAACTTACCTTCTTCATTGGCTGATAAATAAACTACTTCTTTAGTTACTACACCATTAACAACCTTACGATACGGACACTCAATAAATCCATATTTGTTGATACGAGCATAAGTAGATAAAGAGTTAATCAAACCAATATTTGGACCTTCAGGAGTTTCAATCGGACAAATACGACCATAGTGTGTCGGATGCACGTCACGAACTTCAAAACCTGCTCTATCACGGCTCAAACCACCTGGACCCAATGCTGATAAACGACGTTTGTGAGTAATTTCAGACAATGGGTTGTTTTGATCCATAAACTGAGACAACTGAGAAGAACCGAAGAACTCTCTGATAACAGAAGCAATCGGTTTAGCATTAACCAAGTCTTGTGGTTTAACATTGTTCAAATTCTCAGAACTCATGCGCTCACGGATAGCACGTTCCATACGTAGCAATCCCATGCGATATTGATTTTCCATCAATTCACCGACGGAACGAACACGACGATTGCCCAAGTGGTCAATATCATCAACTTCACCTTTACCGTCACGCAATTCGCAAAGTCTCTTAACAATGCGCAAAATATCATCTTTACGAAGCACTCCATGAGTATCCGGAGCATCTTCAAAAGGAATATCCATTGCAATATTAAGTTTAACACGACCGACAGATGACAAATCATAACGATCTTTATCAAAGAACAACGCATTAAACAATTGATCTGCAGTTTCATATGTCGGAGGATCACCTGGACGCATTACACGATAGATATCAAGCAAAGCTTCTTCACGACAACTATTTTTATCAATCGCCAAAGTATTACGGATATATGGACCAACATTAACACCATCAATGAACAAAACTTTAACTTCGTTAATTTTGTTTGCAGCCAATTTATCCAACAATTCCTCAGTAATTTCATCACCGGCTTCAGCCAAAACTTCACCTGTTTTAGCAACCACGATATTATTAGCCAAGAATTTACCGATCATTTGTTCACGAGTAACTTTATAATACTCTAAACCGTCATCAACCAGTTTTTGAGCAGAACGAGGAGAAAGTTTTTTACCTTGTTCCAAAACCACTTTACCGGTTTCAGCATTAATCAAATCAAAAGTAAATTTAACACCTTTCATACGTTCCGGAGCAAATTTAACTTTCCAAGCTTTTTTATCTGCCACAAAGGTTTCAGCATCATAGAAGTAATTAAGAATTTCTTCTTTATCCATACCTTTAATTTCAGCAGGATCAATTTTTTTTCCTTTTTTAGCCAAAGCTGCAATTTTTTCTTCAGTTTCTTTAGAATATAAAGAATACAACACAGAAGTAACCGGCAACTTACGACGACGGTCAATACGAGCATAAACCAAATCTTTGGCATCGAACTCAAAATCCAACCAAGACCCACGATAAGGAATAATACGAGCAGCAAACAAATATTTACCGCTAGCCATTGTCTTACCTTTATCATGATCAAAGAACACGCCCGGAGAACGATGCATTTGTGATACAACCACACGTTCCGTACCATTGAAGATGAACGTACCTTTTTCGGTCATCAACGGAATATCACCCATATAAACATCTTGTTCTTTAATGTCATGGATAGATTTTGCACCTGTGGCCTCATCAGTATCCCATACCACCAAACGCAAAGTAGCTTTAACCGGAGCTGCAAAAGTCATATCACGTTTGATACACTCATCAACGTCATATTTAGGCTCTTCCAACTCATAACTGACAAATTCCAATTCGCCATTACCGGAAAAGTCTTTGATTGGGAAAATTGATTTAAACACTTCTTCCAAGCCAAACTCACATTTTTCAGCACCTTGAGCTTGAATAAAGCTATTATAAGAACCTGTCTGAACTTGAATCAGATTCGGCATATCGGCAACGGCGTCGATTCTGCCAAAGTTCTTTCTTACACGTCTTTTGCTCGTATAAGATTCTTTCATTGTATTAATATCCTTTTTCTGGTTAAAATCTGCGGCCATACTATCAAACAAATTGAATCCCGCGCGCAGAGGGTTTTTGTACAAATAAATAAGAAACTCACCAAACCGTAGGAAAAGGCTTCCTCTTGGTGAGAAACAGATAAAATAATTGCATGCAATTGTCACCTATAGTGACCAAATTCGAGCAGATAATAGACTCACTTTTTCGATTCTTGCAAGCAAAAAATCACCTCAACCGAATCTTTTTTATCCCTTACCCAGACTCGCTTTGAGTCAAATTAAATCATACCAACAAATTATCCTAAAACAGCTAACAAAATTCTATAAACAATAAGCAATACAGCGATTGCCATTCCGCTACGCTCAGTTATTGCAACACCCGTAAAACATGTTAAACCTAAAATATTTAAAACTATTAGTATATGATAAACTTTGCCTATATATTGACTAAACACCTCTTCACCTAACTCTAAGCAAGCTAAAAAGCTTATCAAATCAAAGCGCTAAAACAAACTTGAGGTGGCTCATCCGCAAAAAAGACGCTTTTAAGAAGCGTCTTTTAACATAAACTAGCAGATGAGGAGGAAGCGCTAAGTAAAAACAACCGATGCTCCGGTTGTTTTTTTCTGCAAGCTCTTAGGAACATCTTACTGAGTGAGCAAGCTACTGCTTTGCGATACGAAGTTAGATGCCTAAGTAATAATCCCGTCCACCGAAAACAAGTCACACGATGTTTGAGGTGGCACATCCGCAAAAAAAACGCTTTTAAAAAGCGTCTTTTAATATAAACTGGCGGATGAGGAGGAAGCGCTAAGTAAAAACAACCGATGCTCCGGTTGTTTTTGTCTGCAAGCTCTTAGGAACATCTTACTGAGTGAGCAAGCTACTGCTTTGCGATACGAAGTTAGATGCCTAAGTAATAATCCCGTCCACCGAAAACAAGTCACACGATGTTTGAGGTGGCACATCCGCAAAAAAAACGCTTTTAGAAAGCGTCTTTTAATATAAACTGGCGGATGAGGAGGGATTTACTTTTCGCTTCTCTTAAGTTGCCTCTGCGACACTAGCCTTAAAGGCTACCGGCATACTCCCGTATGCCTGTGTCTTGTAGTGCCCCCCCTTCTTATCGGGGCTTCAAATCATCTCACCTCAAATTAAACAAAAAGCCTGCCACAAGGACAGGCTTTTTCTTTAATGGCGGATGAGGAGGGATTTGAACCCCCGATACGAGTTTCCCCGTATTCACGATTTCGAGTCGCGCGCATTCAGCCTCTCTGCCACTCATCCAATATATTTTGCATTCCTGTTATTAATCTTTTTTTTCATTTTTGCAAGTACCTTTTACCACTATACCATAGTAAAGTAAAAAAAATATTGACAAAAAAAATATACAATATATAACTCAAGCAATTTTATAAGACTATGTATTTATTATACGATAAGATAACAAGCATGAGTAGCGTGGCAAATAGCAAAAGTGTTTGTTAGTTAAGTCTCTTTTTTATTAGCGGCATTTGAAATTTTATTGCGCATAACAATTGCCGTTTTTAATTTTAGAGCTGAGGTTTTGGTTTGATTGGCCATCACTCTAAGACCAAGAGCAGTTTTTCAGACGTTATTTTGACATCTGGATGAAACAGTTTCTAATCTCTAAATTTGAGAAGGAACTCGTCGTAATCCGGATTTTCAAAGGAGATCATGAAGCTAGGAATATTTCCGAAAAGGATGCACTGCATATTCGCTTCCCTGCACCGAATAAAAACCTTTGAGTAATTAACGCTAAAAAAACTAACCGCCTTCCGTTGTATGGAAAGGCGGTTTCGCTTTTTAAAACACAACGACTAAAAGCCTCTATTAATTTCAATAGAGGCTTTTTATTTTAAACAACTTCTCTTCTTCCGGAATGATCTGCCGGAGTAATAATCCCCTCTTGCTCCATTCGTTCAATAATCAAAGCTGCTCGGTTATACCCTATTCTCAATCTTCTCTGCACATAACTGGTTGAAGCTTTTTTATCATTCTGCACAATTTGCACAGCTTGACGATACAAATCATCATCACTATTTCCGGCACCAAAATTACCGCTATCAAACACTGCGGAACCACCACTTTTATCAGATAATTCTCCTTCTGTTACAGATTCCACATATTCTGGCTCTCTCTGAGATTTTAAAAACTCCACAATTTGTTCAACTTCACTATCCTTAACAAATGGAGCATGCACACGATTTGGTCTTTGTCCTGCCGGCATATATAACATATCGCCCATACCTAGCAACTGTTCAGCGCCTTGCTCTCCTAAAATTGTACGACTATCAATTTTTGAAGTAACCTGAAAGCTGATTCTGGTTGGGAAGTTTGCCTTAATCGTACCGGTAATCACATCAACTGAAGGTCTTTGCGTAGACATAATCAAGTGGATACCTGCCGCACGAGCCATCTGAGCCAATCGTTGGATAGCCGCTTCCACATCTTTACCGGCAACCAACATCAAATCCGCCATTTCATCAACCACAATTACAATATATGGTAAAGGAGTTAAATCAAGCTCTTGTTCTTCATATATCGGCTTACCTGTTTCCATATCAAATCCGGTCTGCACCGTGCGACTAACTTTTCCGCCACTGGCTCGCAATTCTTCTAATCGCTTATTATATCCGGTAATATTACGTACATTAAGTTGTGCCATTGCCCGATAACGGTCTTCCATCTCTTTAACTGCCCATTTTAATCCGATTACAGCTTTTGCCGGATCGGTAATAACCGGAGTTAATAAATGGGGGATACCATTATACATAGTAAACTCGAGCATTTTCGGATCAATCATTATCAGTTTACATTCTTCCGGACGCATTTTATAGAGCAACGATATTATCATTGAGTTCACACCGACAGATTTACCGGAACCGGTAGTACCTGCCACTAATAAGTGAGGCATTTTTGCCAAATCGGCATATACATTTTTACCGCCGATATCCTTACCTAAAGTAATAGTCAGAGCAGCTTTTGAATCTGAGAAATCATTGCTTTCAATCAATTCACGTAAATATACGATTTCTCGTTTGGGATTGGGTAGTTCAATTCCTATAGTATTAGAACCGGGAACAACCGCAATACGAACCGAAATTGCACTCATTGAACGAGCAATATCATCTGCCAAACCGATAACTCTGGCACTTTTGGTACCCGGAGCCGGCTCAAGCTCATACAAAGTCACCACCGGTCCCGGACGTACTTTTACAATTTTACCATTAACTCCAAACTCTTGCAAAACACCTTCCAACTCTACAGCTATTTTTTCTAATTCTTTTTGATTAACATTTGCTGTTTTTTCTTTGTTCATTGAAAGCAAGTTAATATCCGGCAATTTATATCCGTCATCAACTGCCTTAACTTTTGCAATTTTAATTGTTTCTTTCGGTTTATCTTTAGGAGTTTCCTCTTTAACTTTAGGTTCTTTTCTGACCTTTTGAGGTTTAGTTTTTTTGGAAATTGTTTTTTCACCTTTCACAAAGGATAATATTCCTAATGATTTTTTTAATATATTTACAATCATCATCACAACAGAGGCCAAAGTCATTATCATTTTTTTCAGCCATCTGTACCAACCTGCAAATGTAACTCCGCATGCCAAATTAAAAGAAACCATTGTTATTAAAGCAAATCCACAAGCCAATACATACTTCCAATATCCGAAAGCATAAACTCTATTTGCCAAACTCAAAAATTGTGCTGCTAAAAATTTGCCGATATTTCCTCCGACCTTAAATGTACCGACATAAGGCAACACAATCCCCAAAAAAGCACTAAAAGACAATGCCCCCAAAACAAAAGCCATTATCCGCCAATAACCATGAACAAAACCTCTCCCTCTCAAAAGATCATATCCCCAAACCAACGGCGATAATAAAAACAGTGGCAATGCAATTCCCCACCACGTCAATAACATATCCGCACTATTAGCCCCATAAGTGCCCAACAAATTAACAATCGGACGAGAATTGGCATTATTATAAGCAGCATCTAAAGCATTATAAAACATGCAACTTATTATCAAGCTTACCACCCAAACCACCAGAGCGAGCCCCAACAATCTCCACACGGAATTTTTCCAACCTGTTTTAGTTTTTTTCTTAGATTTTGCCATTTTTACTATCCATTTTTTGAACTCTGAATATGGTGATTATAGTCATAAATTCTCAATAATCTCTTAACAAAGCAGAGTATAAAAAGCTTTTAAAACTTGACTTTTACTCTCTCTCAGATAAAGCTGAATTGGTTGTTTAAATAACAAGGATACATTTTAATGACTAAAGCTTTTGTTTTTCCCGGACAAGGATCCCAATTTGTCGGCATGGGAAAAGAACTTGCTGATAACTTCAAATCGGCACAAGATGTTTTCAATCAAGTAAACGATGCTCTCAATCAAGACTTATTCAAACTTATGATTAATGGTCCGGAGCATGAACTCACTCTTACTGCCAATACACAACCAGCACTTATGGCTCATTCTATGGCAGTAGTAAATGTCCTAAAAAACGAATTTGATATTGATCTTACAAATCATGCAAAATTTGTTGCCGGACATTCTTTAGGAGAATATTCTGCTGCTTGTGCTTCCGGAGTTTTCTCATTAGCAGACACGGCAAAATTGCTCCGCACACGTGGTGATGCCATGCAAAAGGCTGTTCCTGTCGGTGTAGGAGGAATGGCTGCTGTTATCGGAGCCGCATATACAGATGTAGTTGCTTTGGCAGAAGCCTGCACTTTCAACGGAAAATACGTATGTGTTGCTGCTAATGACAATGCAGAAGGGCAAATTGTCTTATCCGGACACATAGAGGCAATAAACAAAGCTGTTGAAATTGCCGGAGAATTTGGTGCAAAACGTTGCTTAAAACTTACGGTCAGCGCACCTTTTCATAGCCCGTTAATGCAACCTGCAGCTGATGTCATGGCAATTGCACTCACTCAAACAACTGCAAATGAGCCTCTGATACCGCTCATTTCCAACGTTAGTGCGCATGCTATAAATTCTAAAGACCAAATTATTAAAAATTTAATTTCTCAGGTTACCGCATCTGTCCGTTGGAGAGAAAGCGTTAACTGGATGGAAGAACAAGGTGTTAATGAAGTTATTGAGCTTGGTGCCGGAAAAGTGCTCTCTAACATGATTAAAAGAGGCCACCCTGCAATAACAACCATCTCTGTCAGCAATGCTGCTGAGATTGAAGAATTGGCAAAACACCTAACCCAATAATATTAAAAAGGAAACTTACGATGTTTGAATTAAATGATAAAGTAGCTCTTATCACCGGTGCAGCCGGCGGTATCGGCGATAAAATTGCCCGCACATTACACGCACAAGGAGCAACTCTGGCTCTCACAGATATGAGAGAAGAACCTATGTTAAAACTCAAAGCCGAACTTGGTGAAAGAGTAGAAGTGTTCACCGCCAACTTAACTAACGCTGACGATGTAAAAACTTTGGTTGAAAAAGTTGAAGAAAAACTCGGCCGCATTGATATTTTAGTAAACAATGCCGGTTTAACCAGAGACAACCTTTTCATCAGAATGAGTGATGAAGATTGGCAATTAGTATTAGACGTAAATCTTTCTGCCGGTTTCAAATTGGCCAAAGCTGCTGTTCGTGGCATGATGAAACGCCGTTATGGTCGTATTATCGGTATTGCATCAGTAGTTGGCGTTACCGGAAACGCCGGTCAAGCAAACTACTCAGCATCTAAAGCCGGTATGATTGCCATGAATAAATGTTTAGCACAAGAAGTCGGTTCTCGTGGTGTCACCGTAAACTCCATTGCACCCGGTTTTATCCGTACACCGATGACAGATGTTTTGCCTGATGATGTAAAAACAGCATTATTAGCAAAAATTCCTGAAGGAAAGCTCGGTGAAGCTCAAGATATTGCTAACGTTGTTGCCTTTTTGGCATCTGATGAAGCTCAGTACATCACCGGCCAAACCATCAACATCAACGGCGGTATGGCAATGATTTAACTTTTGCACCTCGCAAACAAAAAAGGCAGCCTAAACTGCCTTTTTTGTTTTTTAAAACAACTTTAAAAACTTTTTAGGAACTGGTTTCGGATTATCAAAATCCACAACCTTATTATCCGCTTTGGGATCCTTAAAACGATATTCTATTCCGTTTATACAAGTCGCAACATCATCAGAATCCCTATAATGCCACTTTCCTTCGGTCACCAATTCTTTCTCCAAGCCCTTAAGTCTATAAAGGATAGCATATTGTCTGTTATCCTTTATATAATAAGTTTGGAAAGCATTAGAAGCTAAAAGCCTACCTAGTCCTAAACAAGCCCAGCATTCTTCAGCCCCTTGCCAATAGAAAGCATAGTTCGTTCCAAAGGAAGAAATTCTACCTTTGGTCGGCTTGCAAACATAAGGTGATATCGGCTTATAAACATCACAATAGACCTCATCTCTAAAAGCAAACACATAATCTTGGGTAGTACTTTCTATTTTTACATAATTACCGACATCAACTATTCCTTCTTCCCTTATAAAAATGAGTTTTTGAGTTCCGTCATCATTATTTTGAACAAAATAACAATCTGACGTTTCCTCCAAAGAGCATAATGTACGTATAGAAACAGAAAACTGTTTATAAGCACCAAGTAATCTTATCTTACCGACAGCAGGATCATACCCGTAAAAAGAATCACCTACATTCCAAATACAACGCCTACAAATAAGTTTGACGTCTTTTGTCGGAACCTCAAACTCATGTATAACCGAATTATACAAAGCAACAACTTTGAATTTACTTTGTAAATCCTCAATAACATAAATGCCATAATTAAGTTTATATACCTGAACAGCAGAGATTACAAGCTCCATAGTTTTTAAAGCAGAATCCCAAACATACAAATGACGGCTTTTGTCATCAGCAGTTGTTAAATAAAAAGTTTTCATAACAATAATATTTAAGTTAATAATTGTTTGATTAGTCAAAAACTACCAAACAATTTCCCAAAAAGCAACAAAAAACTTCCTCAAACACAAAAAGCTGCCCCTTTGGACAGCTTTTTGTTTTACTTAAAAAGATTCTTAAAAAAGTCTTTAATTCTTCTTTTAATCGTAGGCTTAGGATTATCAAAATCTACTTCGCCGTTTTCAGGATTCTTAGAATAAATCATACCGTCTATCAGCAGTTTATTCTTCCGATCTTCCCACTTCCAATCACCTTTGGCAACTAAAGATATATTTCCGTCTTTATAATTATATAACTCCATAAAAGACTGCTCTTTCGTTGTGTTCAAAGTATAGATAGCATTAGTTGCCCAAAAACTAAATCCTTCATACTTACGCCAACCTTTTACCTTATCGTCCCAAATCATCAAATTTGCACCGGAAGTATAGGCACATAGCTTTTCACCTGTAACAGGTTCTTGCTTATTATTATAAAAGATGTCATAACAACCGTCTTTTCGCAAAGCCATCAAAGATGCCGAAACATACTCAACTTTGCTATATACTCCGGCAAAAATAACTTCTTTCCCAATAATAAACCTTAAAGCGATTTGATTATCATCAATTTGTTCCAAATAATAAGGTTCAACTAATCCACGGTGTCCGATACGATTATGTTTGACTCCTAATAAAACATCTTTCCACTTTCCGTTTCCTTTATGATTATCAACAAATACCTTTGTTCGCCAAACACCATCTTGCAGATAAACACAAAGTTGGTCATCAAGTTCAATTTTTGCATTTATAGGCAATTCAATTGCAAAATCAATACAATTTTCAACTCCAAAAAGCACAACCATCGGGCGATTGCACTTCATAACCACATACTGACGACTATTATTTACATATTGTCCATCAGAACCGGAAAACAACAACTTTAATCTATCGCTTTTTCCGCTATAAACATACAAAAGACAATTTCCTGTCTTTACATGCGCCAAAAATAATTCATTTTTCATAACAATAATATTTTAAATTAATAATTTCTTTATAAGTCAGAAACTACTAAATTATCTCCGCAAAATCAACAAAAAACTTCTTCAAACGCAAAAAGCTGTCCCATGGGACAGCTTTTTTGTTTACTTAAAAAGATTCTTAACAAAGTCTTTAATCCGTCTTTTAACCGTAGGCTTAGGATTATCAAAATCCACCTTGTCGGTTTTAGGATTTTTAGAATAAATCATACCATCAATGATCAAGTTATTTTGGTTATTTTCCCACTTCCAAGCACCTTTAGCCATAAGCACCAATTCTTGACCATCATACTCATACAATTCCATAAAAAGACGTTGTTTAATCATTTTTAAAACATACACTGCATTATATCCCCAAAAAGCAAACCCCTCATGTCTGCTCCAACCTTTCTTTTTGTCTTCCCAAATCATCAATCCGCCATCACAACTAAATGCATTAGGATTATCTGCAATTATCCGTGAAGGTCTTTTAAGGGATAACATTTCATAATAACCATCATTTCGCAAAAGTACTACATTAGATTTTTTTATAGCAAATGCATCTTTAAATACACCGGCTAAATGAACCTTACCATCAATAATAAAACGTATTTCTGTTTCTTCACTATTTGTTCTGAAACGATAATAAGGCCATGGTAAATCATTCTCACCTTTACACCCCAATATAGTTTCTTGCCAATTACCGTTGATAAACTCCATTGCTCGCCATTTTCCATACATTTCATAAATACATAGCTCACCTTTGAGTTCAATTTTTACATTTTTCGGTAGTCTGACATTAAATACAATCAGGTTATTAATTCCATACAATGTGATATATCCCACACCGCTATCCAAAATCACATACTGATGATTATCATACAAATACCAACCATCAACACCTGATGCAATTTTTTTAAAGGTTTCATTTTTTGCAGTATACCCATACAAAAGACAACTTCCATCTTCTGCATGCGCTAAAAATAATTCATTTTTCATAACAATAATATTTTAAATTAATAATTTTTTTATCTCATCATTTTCAGTGCCATATCAAAATCAACCATCTTCCAAATGCAACAATGCAGACACCGCTATCAAACCGATCACCAATGTAGGAGTAACCACCGCCATAAACACCGGAATATCTCCATTTATTCCAAAAGCATATACTAATTGGCTAAGAAAATACACTACAAAGCCGGTAGTAATCCCTCCTACAATCAAAAACATCACTCCGCCACGACGACTGTTAGGACGCAAAGCAAAAACCGCCGCCACCAAAACCATCGCACACAACAAAAACGGAGATACCAACAAAGACATATACCTCAAATTGTGTCGCACAGCTGAAAAACCGGACATTTCATAAAAACGAATAGTATCAGGCAAATCCCAAAAAGATATAGATTCCGGAGCCACAAAATTTTCTTTAATTCTTTCTGCATCTAAAGTTGTTTTGTAATCAACACTATTTTTAACTTCTGTTTGCATACCGGAGCGATAAATCCTCACATCTTTTAACTTAAAATACCCATCTTGCAAAGTAGCAACAAATGCCTCTAAGCGCCGACTTGGTTGAGATTTTCTATCCATTTCCAAAATTGTAACATTACGCATCAAAAGTCCGTCTTTTTCCTGACGCAAAGACTTTGCTTGTAAAACCATAATATTATTTTCATCTATTGCTTCTCTAATCCACAATCCTTGATCAGAAAACAATACTGCTTTAGGGTTTTTAGTCTTAAATCTATATTCTAAAGTTTCATATAAATCATACAAATCTGCTGCCACCGGATTAACCAAAGTCACATTAATCATACCAATAACAAACGTGGCTGCCAACACCGGCGTCAAAAATTCCCAAATAGAAACACCTGCCGCCCTCATAATTACAAATTCATTAGTTTTGCTGACTTTCCAAAAAGTTGCCATCGCAGCAATCATCATCACAAACGGAAAGACCATCTCTATGGTCTTTGGCATTTTGGTAATTGCCATTTGCAACACAAACCAAATATCTGCATCTTGTCGATCAGATGTACGGCGCAATATTTCTACGATTTCAAACAACAATATCACACTCAAAACCATTAACAACACAGCTAAAAAGTTGAGCAAAATTTGTTTTATTAAATATTTTCCGAGAATTGATGTTGGTTTCATATTTTTAATCACTTACAAAAACAAAGCACAAACTATTCCTAAAAATCAGTTTTGTCAAGTACTCTAGATAAATAGTTATTAATGCCGTCCGGCAATATTACCACGATATTTTTACCTGCAAATTCTTTTCTTTTCGCAATTTCAGTAGCAGCAAATATTGCCGCTCCAGCCGAAATTCCAACCGGCAAGCCCTCAATTTTAGCAATTTTTCCGGCTGTATCCCAAGCTTTTTCATCTTCCACATCAAAAACCTCATTTACCAAGCTTTCATCATACAATGGTGGTACAAAACCGGCTCCGATACCTCCGATATCATGCACTCCTGCTTGCTTACCGTTTAGTACTGCACTGGACTTAGGCTCAACCGCCACTACATACAAATCAGGATTATTGCTTTTCAATGTTCCAGCTATTCCCGTTAATGTTCCTGAAGTTCCTACACCTGCTACCAATACATCAACATCACCGCTTGTATCCTCCATGATCTCTATACTTGTACCAAATCGGTGCGCATCAGCATTTGCACAATTTGTAAACTGTTCAAACATAATAACATTTTTATTTTTTTCTTTTAACAAATTAGCTTTAGCAATAGCCCCTTTCATACCGTCTTCTTTCGGAGTAAGTATCACCTCTGCCCCCAAATATCGCATCATTACAATTCTTTCTTTACTCATATTTTCCGGCATTGTTATTACCAATTTATACCCTTTTGACGCACAAATTGCCGCCAAAGCAATACCGGTATTACCGCTTGTTGCTTCTACGAAAACAGTATCTTCTGTAATTTTTTGCTCTTGTTCGGCTTTTTCAATCATTTTTAACGCAGCCCTATCTTTAACTGAAAACAATGGATTATAAAACTCACATTTAGCTAACAAAGACGCATTCAAATTATGTTCACTTTCCCACTTATTTAATCTTAAAATTGGGGTATTTCCTACCAATTCAACAATCGAATCATATATTTTTGTCATTTTTAATCCTAACTGTTCATAAGCAACAAATTATTCTGGTATATAACATATCTAATTGATATTATTGCAGAGTAAATAAACTTGCAACAAAGAAATGCTCAAAACAACTACTATAATATTTTGCTTTTTAGCAATTTTAACATCGGTTGACAACACATATAGTGCCAGCCTTGATGAATTATACCGAGATGTTATCCGTTCAGACAATCAAGGGTATTTACCTTTATTTGTAAAAAACCGCTCCACACCGGAACTTCACATTGAAAAATCACTTGATCAAATAACTGAACCCAATCATCAAATTAAAGATGCCCCATCTGTAAAATTAAGCAATGACCGTCGCCAACAAGAGGCTTTAATCAAAGCCAAACAATTAAAATGGGAAAATGCCATAAAAGCTGTTCAGCAAAACAATGTAACTCCGCTTGAACTTGAAGAAATAAATTATCGAGTCCGAATGGGAGATGCCAAAGCAATAGATATTCTTGCATGGATGTATACCAAAGGCATAGGTGTCAATCAAGATTACGTTATGGCTTTTAATCTTTACCGCAAAGCGGAAGCTCTCAAAGTTCCGACAGCATCACGTAATGCAGCATTAGTATACAAAGCAATGTCTGCTGCTCAACGAGCATCTATAAAAAATTAAGCTGCTTTTGCTTCTTTAACTAATTCTTTTACAAATTTCTTCAATCCAACCTGACGCACTCTTTTCATTCGTTCTCCCGAAATTATTTTCTGGATTTTGGTAACAGTTTCTTGCAAATCTACATTTACAATCACATAATCAAATTCATCCCAATGACTGACTTTTTCCAATATAATTCCCATTCTTTTCTCAATAACTTCTTTAGAATCTGTTCCCCGATTCTCCAACCGTTGACGCAATTCTTTTATAGAAGGCGGTAACAAATATATTGTCACAACATCAGCCCCTGCCTTTTCCCTCATTTGACGTGCGCCGGCCCAATCCATATCAAAGATCACATCTTGTCCCACATTAATAAAGCTATCAACTTCAGATCTAAGAGTTCCATATCTTGAACCATATTGAGAATCAACAAATTCATAAAAAGCATCTTGAGCCATAAATTCATTGTATTGTTCATCTGTTACAAAATAATAATCCACACCTTCAACTTCACCTTCTCTTGGCGGACGGGTTGTAACTGATACTGAAAATTTGATATTTGCATCATTTTTTAATAATTCTTTGATTACAGTACCTTTTCCGGTTCCACTGGGAGCCTCAATAATAAACATGGCTCCTTTTCTGACTTTTCTCAATCTATTAATAATCTCATTCATAACAACCTCCCTATTCAATATTTTGAACTTGCTCTCTAAATTGCTCAATCAAAGCCTTGAGTTCCATTCCCAAAGATGTAAGCTCGATATCAACAGATTTAGAACACGTAGTATTTGCTTCTCGATTAAGCTCTTGACACAAAAAATCCAAACGTCTACCCACTGCACCAGAACCATTCAACAATTCCTCAGCTGTTTTTATATGTACTTTCAAGCGATCTACTTCTTCTCTGATATCTGCTCTTGTAATATAATATACAGTCTCTTGTGCCAATCTATCCTCGCTGATTGTGCTATCCTTAAGCCACATTTTCAACTGTTCATCTAACTTGGCTTTAATTTTAGCAGGCAAACCATCGGCAATTTTTTCAACCTCTACCACAATTTTTTCCAGCTTATTCAAAATCTCTAACAAAGCTTTTTTAATTTTTTCACCTTCAGCTTTTCTGTCTTGAGCCAATTTCTGACACAATTGTTCAAAATTTTCCAGTATTGCAACCTTAATCTGTTCAATTTCTTCATCGGAAAGCTGATTATCCACAACCTCTATTACCCCTTTAACAGCCAACAATTCACTACTTCTGGGTTTTTCGATTTCATCTTGATGAATAAAATGCAAATCCATTGCTTTTTGAGCAATTTGAGCTAATAGTTCTTCGTTAATTTTAACTTGCAACTGACTTTGATCATTTTTGATATCTAAAAAAACACTAACACTGCCACGTTGCAAAAAATTTGAAACAATTTTTTTTATATCAAAGCTCAAATCTTCATACTGTAAAGGCAACTTGGTTTTTACATCTAACTGCTTACCGTTAACACTTTTAACTTCTATTTGCCAACTTATATTATGCAAAACTGTATGTATTTCACCTTCAGTCCTTGCAAAACCTGTCATACTTGCTATACTCAAAACACTGCTCCTTAATATATTTTTTCAAAAGCATACAACAAAATAATTAAAAAGTTTTTACTTTGGAGATAAAAACATGACCAAATTCAAAAATATTCTCATTACCGGCGCATCCAGTGGAATAGGAGAAGCTCTTGCTCTATATTATGCTTCACACGGAGCAGAAAATCTATTTTTGTGTGGTCGCAATCTTCAACGCTTAGAAGCTGTTGCTCAAAATTGCCGTAAGAACTCCCATATCAAAGTAATTACTCAGATTATTGATATAACAGACCGGCAATCTGTATATGAATGGATAAATTTATGTAATCGCACAGCTCCGCTTAATTTAATATTTGCCAATGCCGGAATTTCTACGGGAGCCGAAACTTCAGATAACATCTACAACACCTTTTCCACCAATGTAATGGGTGTTGTCAACACTGTATTACCAAGTATTGAAATCTACCAAAATCAAAGCTTATCAACTCCCAAAGCCATTGCCATTACCAGTTCTATTGCCGGCTATCATGGGTTGATGACTTGTCCGTCATACAGTGCTAGCAAATCATGTGTAAAAGCATGGGGTGAAGCTTTACGCTTATCACTAAAGCCCAAAAAAATTCAAATAAATGTAATATGTCCTGGTTTTGTACGCTCTCGCATAACCGATAAAAATACTTGTCCCATGCCATTTTTTATGGAGGCTGAAAAAGCCGCCGAAATTATTGCTTCTCGCATAGAAAAAAACATCGGCTTAATAACATTTCCTTGGCCCATGCGTTTTGCAGCATGGTTCGGATCAATTCTTCCTAATTGGTTAAGTGAATTTATCTACTCTAAAATGCCATACAAAGTTTAAGAACTTTTAAAACTTTTTTGCTTTGCCAAATAAAGCAAAATCAACAATGCCGGCAATGTCATAAATGTTGTTAAAACAAAAAACATTGACCATGATACGGTAGCTACCAATAAGCCTGAGGTTGCAGCCAACACATCTCTTGCCAAACTCATAAAAGAAGACAACAAAGCATATTGAGTTGCAGTATACTCGGTATTACACAAAGAAGAAAGATAAGCAACAAAAGCCGCTGTTCCCATACCACCTGAAACATTTTCTACAGAAATCGTTACCATCAAAACATAAACATTATACCCTACTTGCGCTTGCCATACAAACACCAGATTAGACAATGCTTGCAAAACACCGCACCACAACAAAGAACGCATAATCCCCCATTTGCTGACCAACACACCACCCACAAAAGTTCCGATGATTGTTGCCAAAACACCATATACTTTAATTATCGATGCAATTTCTATTTTTGAAAACCCCATATCATCATAAAAAGGATATGCCATCGGTGCAATATAGGCATCGCTCATTCGATACAAAAATATAAATACCAATATCCACCCCCAATTTGAGCGATGCATAAAATCAGCAAAAGGGCTATAAACAGCTGTTTTCACAAAATCTTTCAGTCGCAATAAAACATTCTTATTTTCAATAATTCCTTCTGATTTTTTATGTTGAGGTTCTTTTGATAACAAGATAGTAATTATTCCGACAAGTGCACCTAAAGACATTACCTTATAAACATCTCCCCAAGTCATCATTGCAGCCATAAACAAAGCACCGGCTCCGGAAAAAATAACTCCACTCCGATACCCCAAAACAAACACAGCCACGGCAGCTCCTTGCTCTCTGTTATTAAAACTTTCAATACGATACGCATCAAGAACAATATCTTGCGTTGCAGAAGATAATACCGTCAAAAATGCCAACAACGCCATATTATAGGGATTGATTTCCGGATTCGTAATTGCCATACCCCACAAAGAGATAAACAATCCTACTTGAGCAAACAAAGCCCAACCACGTCGACGTCCCAACTTACAAAATAACGGCAAATATACCCTATCTACCAATGGAGACCACAACCACTTGAAACTATAAGGAACTTTTACTAAAGAAAATAAACCTATTGCAGCCAAAGAAACTCCGGCATCTTTCAGCCATAAGTTTAATGTACCGAACACTAACAAATAAGGAAACCCGCTGGAAAACCCCAGCAAAAGCATCTTAATCATTCGACTATCGGCATAAACTTTTAGTGCATTTATCCACTTATTGGGCATTTTAACTCCTAATATTTTAATCGAACCCTAACACAATAGGTTTAAAAAAAGACTAAAACTGCAAATATATAAAAAAAGACTGGATTTTTTATTTTTTTTCTGTTATATAACCAAACATAATTATAACAATATTAGATGAGCGGGGCAAAAGCCCCGCTCTTTCATTAGGAGAACATAAAACATGGCAGACATAAATTTACTTGAAAATTTGTTGTCCCCTACCATTGAAAAGCTTGGCTTTGATGTTGTCAGGATAATGACTATCGGCATCAAAAACCCCACACTTCAAATTATGATTGAGCGCAAAGATCACACTCCGTTAATTGTTGATGACTGTGCATTAGTCAGTCGTGCCATATCTGAAATATTAGATGAACAAGATCCCATAGATGGAGAATATTCACTGGAAGTAAGTTCTCCCGGATTGGATCGTCCGCTTACCAAATTAGAACATTTTGAACGCTTTGCAGGATATGAAACTAAAATTGAAACAAAAATCGAAGTTAATGGCCGTAAGCGTTTTAAGGGTCGCATTATAAATGTAGATTCGCAACAACAAATCCGCTTTGCTATGGAAGGAGAGGAATATATTATCCCCTATACCTCCGTATCCAAAGCCAAACTGATTTTAAATGACGAACTTCTTGCTGAAGCAGAAGCTGCTCAATTTGAAGAATAACCAATAACAATTTTTATTTGAGGAACAAAAATGGAAACCACCGAAAACATGCCCAGACCGGAAATTATCTTGGTTGCAGATACCGTAGCCAGAGAAAAAAGCATTGAAAGAGATGATGTTTTAGAAGCTATGGAAATAGCTATTCAAAAAGCTGCTCGTTCTAAATATGGATTCGAACATGATATTCGTGCACATATTGACCGTAAATCTGGAGCCATAAGCTTAGCCAGATACCGTGAAGTTGTTGCTGATGATTGTGAAATTGAAAATGAATCTTCTCAATTATATTTGGATGATGCACAGGCATATAATCCGGATATTAAAGTTGGTGAATTTTTAATAGATCCTTTGCCTCCTATTGATTTCGGACGTATTGCCGCCCAAACTGCCAAGCAGGTAATTGTTCAAAAAGTTCGTGAAGCTGAACGGAATAAACAATTTGAAGAATACAAAGAAAAAATTGGTACAATTATCAATGGTACAGTCAAAAGAATAGAATTTGGCAACATCATTTTAGATATTGGTAAAACTGAGGCTATTTTACGTCGTGATGAAATCATTCCCAGAGAAAAATTCAAAAACGGTGATAGAATAAGAGCTTATGTCCTTGATGTACGTAGAGAAAATAAAGGACCACAAATCTTTTTATCTCGTACATGTCCAGAATTTTTGGCAAAACTCTTTACTTCAGAAGTTCCGGAAATTTACGATGGAATAGTAAAAATCATGGGCGTAGCCAGAGATCCCGGTTCTAAAGCAAAAATTGCCGTAAGAGCTGAAGATATGACTATTGACCCTGTTGGTGCATGCGTTGGTTTAAGAGGAATACGTGTTCAAGCAGTAGTTACCGAACTTCAAGGAGAAAAGATTGATATTGTTCCTCATTCAGAAGACAGAGCCCAATTTATCGTAAGCGCTCTTGCTCCCGCAGAAGTCAGTAAAGTCGTAATAGATGAAGAAAACAATCGTATAGAAGTTGTTGTTCCGCAAGAACAATTCTCTATCGCCATCGGACGTCGTGGTCAAAATGTAAAGCTCGCATCTCAGCTATTGGGCTGTGATATTGATGTCTTGACTGAAGAACAAGAACAAGAACGCCGTTCTAATGAAAACAAAGTTCGCTCTCAACGTTTCATGGAAGCTTTAGACGTAGATGAAATGATTGCTCATTTATTAATTGCCGAAGGTTTCTCTAAAGTTGATGAAATTGCTTTGGTCGCTCAAAGTGAACTTGCTGAGATTGAAGGTTTTGATGATGATGTTGCTCAAGAGCTTCAATCCAGAGCCAAAGAATACATCACCAAACGTGACCAAGAATTTGAAAAGAAGAGTAAGTCTTTGGGTATTGATGAAAAACTTCAGACCATCGAAGGCTTAGACAGAGACATGCTATTAACTTTAGCAAATTCCAACATCAAAACCATTGATGATTTGGCAGATTTAGCAGCCGATGAACTTATCGAGATTCTCGGAGAAGATAACATTTCTGTTCAAGAAGCCAATAAAATAATTATGAATGCACGTGAACATTGGTTTGAATAAATCCCCTACGGAGAAAACCGAAAATTCGGTTTTCTCCGTAGAGTTTTTTCTAATCATAAAACAACAGGACAATTGATGACACAAAACGAAACAACAAGAAAATGTATTGCAAGCGGTCAGGTGTTGGAAAAACAACACTTATTGCGTTTTGTTGCTATTCCTGACGGAACGATTGTACCTGATTTCAAAAAAAGACTTCCCGGCAAAGGAATTTATGTTTCCATATCCAAAACTATGCTCAACAAAGCCATAAAAAACAACTTATTTTCCAAAGCCCTAAAACAAAAAGTAAATCCGATTGAGAATTTGGAAAACATGGTTGAAGACATTTTACGTTTATCTTCTCTAAAATCAATTTCTTTGGCCCGTAAAGCCGGTTTCATGATTTCAGGATTAGATAAAGTTTCTGATGCCATCAAAAAAAACAAAGTTGCATTTTTATTGGAAGCCTATAACGCCGGAACAGACGGAACTGAAAAAATATCACGTTTAGCCGGAAATATTCAGATATACAGACTATTTACAACAGAGGAGTTAGACAAGGCACTGGATAAAACAAACACGGTTCATTGCGCTTTTCTTAAAAGCGAAATGTCCAATGCGGTAAGTCGCGAATTTGATAGATTAAACCAATTTTTAAATTCATAAGAATAATACAACGGAGAAATTTATATATGACAGATGAAAGCAACAAAGGTAAGTTAACCCTATCAGGTAAATCCACTCTTACCTTAAAAGGGCTGGGAGAAGCTAATAAAAGTCATGGACGGGACGGTAAAAAGATTGTACAGGTTGAAGTCCGCAAAAAAAGAGTGATCATGCCCAATGCTGTTAAAACAGAACAAAAAGTTGAAATTGACGAGGCTACGGCAACCAAACTTCGCCTTATAGCCGAAGCTAAAGAATATGAAAATAAACGTCGTCAAGAAGAAGAAGAACGCAACGCTTTGCGTCAAAAACAAAAAGAAGAAGAACAAGAACGCCAAAAACAAAAAGAAGCGGAAGAAATAAAAAACAACAAAACAGTATCAGAAGTTCAAGAAACTCCCCAACCTGAAATTGAAACAGAACACGATACACGCAACAAAAACAAAGATAAAAAATCTTCAAGAAACTATGATGATGACGATGATGACGATATTCCCTCCAAAAAATCAAATCGTCCGATAAGCAAAGAAGAAGTTTTTGAACAAGAACGTAAAAAAGTCATGAAACGTAGTTTTGAACAACAACGTCGTGGCAACAAAGTAAGCTTGTATAATATCAGTTCAGGAGATGATGAAGACGATGATTATGGGTTTGGAGCGCCACGTCGTCGCTTTAAGAAAAAACAACCCAAACCGGCACAAACTCAAATTCAACCTCAAGAAAAAGTTATCAAAGAAGTTATTATTCCTGAGGTAATTACTGTTCAAGAACTTGCAAACCGTATGGCCGAAAAAAGTGCCGAAGTAATAAAAAAACTCATGGGCTTGGGAGTTATGGCTACCATAAACCAACCTATTGATGCAGATACCGCCCAACTCATTGTAGAAGATTTTGGTCATAAATTCAAACGAGTTGCTGACAGTGATGTTGAACAAGCAATCCAAACAGAAGAAGATACTGTCGAACAACTCATGCATCGTCCTCCGGTAGTAACTGTTATGGGCCACGTAGACCATGGTAAAACCTCTTTGCTTGATGCATTAAGAGAAACCAACGTTGTTGCAAAAGAAGCCGGTGGTATCACTCAGCACATTGGAGCATATCAAATTACTGTTTCCACCGGAGATAAAATCACTTTTATTGATACTCCCGGACACGAAGCTTTTTCTGAAATGCGAGCAAGAGGAGCCAAAGTAACAGATATCGTAGTTTTGGTTGTTGCTGCCAACGATGGTATTATGCCCCAAACCGTAGAAGCGATCCGCCACGCTCAAGCTGCCGAAGTTCCGATTGTTGTAGCGATTAACAAGATTGACTTACCTGGAGCAGATCCCATGAAAGTTAAGACATCACTTCTTCAACACGGAATTGGTGTAGAAGAAATGGGTGGCGAATGCCTTTGTGCAGAAGTTTCAGCAAAGAAACGTATCAACATTGATAAATTGGTAGAAGCAATTCTTTTACAAGCTGAAATGCTTGACCTCAAAGCCAACCCCAATCGTAAAGCAGAGGGCGCTGTTGTTGAAGCTAAAATGGAAAAAGGTCGTGGAACTGTTGTTACCGCATTAGTACAAAAAGGAACTCTCAAAATCGGTGACATTTGCATTGCCGGTAAAGAATGGGGACGCATCAGAGCCATGTTCAATGAGCGAGGACAAAAAGTTCAAGAAGCCAATCCGGCAACTCCGGTAGAAGTTTTAGGTTTACAAGGCACACCATCTGCCGGTGATGACTTTGTCGTTGTAGCAGATGAGAATCAAGCCAAAGAGATCACCGGCTACCGTATTCGTAAAGAACGAGAAGCCAAATTAGTAAAATCAGCCAAATCTGCTATGGAGATGATGTTAGATAAAATCAAATCCGGAGAAGTTAAACATTTACCGCTCATAATCAAAGCCGATGTACAAGGATCTATTGAAGCTATTGAAGGAACAATCAGCAAGCTATCTAATGATGAAGTTAGTGTTCAGATTTTACACTCAGCTGTTGGCCCGATTTCAGAATCAGATATTACTCTTGCTAAAGCATCGCACGCTTTAGTTATCGGTTTTAACGTTCGCGCCACACCTCCTGCCAGAGATATGGCTCGTAGAGATGGCGTAGAAATCAAATACTATTCAATTATTTATGATGTACTTGATGACGTTAAAAAAGGTCTTGAAGGCATGTTATCTCCCGAACTCAAAGAAAAACTTTTGGGTTATGCTGAAATTAGAGAAGTATACAACATTACCGGTGTTGGTAAAGTTGGAGGTTGCATGATAACTGAAGGTATGGTTAGAAGAGGCGCCAAAATTCGGCTATTGCGTGATAACGTTGTTATTCACGATGGCTCTATCGGTCAACTCAAGCGTTATAAAGAAGATGTTAAAGAAGTTAAAGAAGGTTATGAATGTGGTATTTCCTTTGAAAACTACAATGACATTCAAAAAGGAGACTTTATTGAATGTTATGAGATTGAAGAGATTGCCGCAAAATTATAAATTTCTAAAAAAACAAAAAGCTCCGGATTTTCCGGAGTTTTTTTGTTTTAAAGTTAACTTATAGTTCCGTCCACCTATCTCGATATTTGTTTGACATGTCGCAAAACCTATGTTATCTTAGAACATGGGAAAGATAATTGTGCCACTAAGGTATCATAATATGCACAAGACATGTCTCATGTTTATCCGCT
>SUUR01000013.1 GCA_015062435.1 Alphaproteobacteria bacterium
AAATATTACTCTTTACATTCATAAATATATGTGCTGTTTCAACCCTTAAGGCGCAAACTTGTCAACAATTACCAACTTGTGAAAGTTTAGGATTTTCTAAAACAATTGCTCAATGCGCTAATCTGAATTATATAAAATGTCCTTTCGATAATAGTATGGTCTATTGTTTAGATGAGGAATATCCTCTTTCCGCTTGTCCTACCGGCGGAAACTGTTCAACCATTACAAAACATAAATTAAACAGTTGTCAAAACAGTTATGAACTCAGTTCCGACGGTTTAACTTGCAATGCTTGTAATTTTACAAATTATCCTTTGAGCACTTGTGATGCTAACGGTACTTGCTCTAATTATACTTGTGGTAATGTCACTAAATATAAATTAGATAGTTGTAATTCAGGATACAATAAAAGTGGCAATACTTGTGTGGTAGCTTGCAGTTTAAGCGGTTATACATTGTCATCTTGTCCGGCAAACGGAAATTGTACATCTAAAACTTGTAGTGGAACAAAGAAATATAAACTTAACAGTTGCAAGTCAGGATATAATAAGAGCGGTAACACTTGTGTATATGCTTGTTCCGGATATTATGAATGTGGCGGAAGTTGGCAATATTGTGAGGGATATATTTGTTCTGCTGATTCAGATATGTGTTCTGAATATTGTGTAGGAGATTACTTCCCATATGACTGTGATAGTGAATATGACTGCGATGATGTAGGTGGCGTATATCGCAACGGATACTGTTCTGAGATGTGTGATGGTGGTGGAAGTAGTAGCGGCAGTGGTAGTAGTGGTGATGATGAGTGTGATTTTAGCGGCTATCCTTTATCATCATGCCCATACAAAGGTAGTTGTTCATCAACAACTTGCGATAACACTACAAAATATAAGCTTAATAGCTGTAGTTCCGGTTATGAAAAATGGAACAACAGATGTGTAGCTTGTTCAGCTACCTATACAGATTGTGACGAATTTTGCACCCATAACCTTCCTGATGCCTGTTATAAAGGATCAACATTATGTACTTGCTTTTAATTCCGCCATCAATATTTATATGCTAGAAATTGCACCATACTTTTAAAATATAGATTTATACCCCTTTGATTCGTTTATAAACTTATCTCCGGTTATAAACCTATACCCTTTATCCAAAGCATTAATTTGTTCAACATCTGTTGCATCTAAATTAATCACCTGAGCTGCAAAATTTTCACGCAATCTATTCTCATGCACTGATTTTGGGATTACACACACTCCCCTTTGCAACTGCCAAGCCAAGACTACCTGAGCCGGAGTCGCATTTATCCTTTTGGCAATATCCAAAACAACTGAATTATCCAATAATCTTTCTTTATTTTCATGGTGTTGAGAACCAAGTGGAGAATATGCCATCACCGCAATATTATTATTCTTACAATATTCTACCAATTCATTTTGTTGCAATAAAGGATGATTCTCAATCTGATTAACTGCTGGCACTATTCTCCCCTTCTCTATCAGATTCGCAAGTTTTTCCTGATTAAAATTAGAAACACCGATTGCTTTTGCCAATCCCACATCATACAGTTTTTCCATTTCGGCCCAAGTCTGTTCCAAAGGTATTTGCTCAAGAGATACCCAATCTTCATCACTTGCAGGCATCGCCACTCCTTTTCTTTGAGCTACCGGCCAATGCATCAAATACAAATCCACATAATCAAGTTGCAAATCTCGCAAAGTTTTTTTCAAAGCCGGTATAACATCTTCTGGTGCATGACTATCATTCCACAATTTTGATGTAACAAATATATCTTCTCTTTTAATATCCCCTTCTCTAACAGCATCAAACAATGCTTGCCCGATTTCAGCTTCATTACCATATATTGCCGCACAATCAATATGTCTATACCCTAATTTTATAGCCCAACGCACTGCCTGATAAACTTCTCCGGCAGCAGAACGCCAAGTTCCCAAACCGATCATTGGCATATTAGTATCATTATTTAATTTGATTGTTTTCATAAAAAAATCCCCCTTAATATTACAATTACTCATAATATAAGAGGGATTCTTCATTTTTTAAGATTGTTATAAATATTTATTCAACTTCCCAACTTTTGGAATATTCTTCATCTCTAAATAAAGCGGCCAAACCGGTAACTTGCTTAAGGCGTAAAAGCTCATCAGCTCCCATACCTATACTGCGACAAATCCAAGCATCACTCTTTCCCAGTTCCAACAACTCTGCAACAATATTACTCATCAAATCCACACTATGGCTTCCTCTGGCTCTGTTGTGTCTGATTGTAGAAGCAATTCTTTCTCCTAAATCTTTATCAATTACCACTATCGGCAATTTACCCTTTTCACGAGCATAGATTCGTTCACTGGTTTTCATAATTGTATAACGATGGAAACCATCAACAACAATATATTCATCAGCATCTTTATCATAATAGCAAACTACTGGCTGAGTAAAACCATCTTCCCAAATAGAAAGTTCAAGAAGCTTCATTTCCGGTGGAGCAACTTTGTTTGGGTTATAATCATTTGCCCGTACCTTCTCTACGGGAACCGCCAAAACATTATATACAGGGCTGGTAAAATCTTTCATGTTTCCTCACAATCTTTTATATTTTTCAATAAGTTCTTTTTCTCTGGCTATCTGTTTTTTAGTTTGTGCAAACCCCATATATTTACACAAATGATCATTTTTTAAGATACAAACAGCCATTCTTTTCCAAGATGGAATATCTATTGTTGATTTAATATCATCAGTATCATCGGGAGTACCCAAAAATATCAATCGGTCTTTAGTTGAATTATATCGGCTTTTCCCATTATTTCTGATTTTATAATTACAAGCTTCCAATTCCTTTATGGCATCTTCGTTAACCACCCCTCCATTTTTCCACCAAAAACGAATAGATGTCTTAAACTTAGCAATATAATTTTCTCTGATATGATCCGGCAATGTTGCCAATAAAAACTTCACATAACTACGCCAAGTATGCCCTTTAGGAAGAGTAATCTTACCAACTCCCATCAACTTTGTATTTCCGTAAATTGCCGCAAAATTTGCCCCATTAACTCTGGATACTACCTTCACCCAAGTAGCCGGTTCCAAAACTCTGTACAGATTCAAACTTTCCTTAGCATTTTCATGATACGGACTGGATACTCTCATTTGGCTGATAGACACCCCTGCTTTATAGTATAGATCATAAATTTTATTATACTCATAATCATTTTTAGCATTTGCAATCCACACATCTTTGGTTGTCCAATCATATAGCGGATAAGCATTATACCAGTTATCTCCCATTTTGGTTGTCCATTGGGAGTTTTTCATCAATTCTTTTCTGGTATTTGCATATGCTCTATAACGATTTATTGATTCATCGGCTCTTATTCCCACCAAACAAATGGTTGTACCCTCATGATGTTTAGCATACCATTTAGCAAACATAGAATACAAATCTTCCTGAGACATTCTATATTTATACATCTCTATCGGATTGTTTTTTAGATTAATTACATAAGGACGATCAGGCATAGGACGCACCCAAAGCTCTTCCTTTTTATCGTCCCACGGATACCAATACATTTGATAATTACTGACAGCACAACGAGATCCCATTGGCAAACAAACCCAATAAGGTTCAATATCATCAATATTATCATCAAACATTTTTGTAACATATTCAGTAGTCAATTGATATTGAGCTTCAAAGTCCTGATGAAACACACCAACTTTCTTTTTGATATTATGTTTTCGTTTATAATCAAGCACCATATTCAGCAACAAACCACTGTCTTTTCCGCCGGAAAAAGAAACATAAATATTATCAAAATTTTCAAATGCAAATTTTATGCGTTCCATAGTTGCATCAAAAACATTTATATTTTTATAAACCTTCATAAATCACAAACCTCTTTGTTTGACATAATCTTAAAAATATTTTGAAGAACTGCTTTCTTCCGTTTCAAATTATCTTTTATAAGGTTTTCCAATCTGGTATTTACCCAAAAATCATATACATTTAACACCATTTTTTCATCATTGTCAAATCTGGATAATGCATATATCTTATCTTTATAATCAAACGTCTGAGAAAAGTATATCAAATTACAACATTCTTTCAAGAACAGTTTTGGGATATCAACCTTATATGTGCAAATCATAACATTGTAACCGTTCTCAAACATATTTACGGCTCTTTTTTTATCATTCATTCCTGTCATAATTACAAATTTATGGTTTTTAAGCACTCCGGATTCTCTTAAAAATTTAACTTCACTAAGATATTTAAGATATATAACCACTTTTTCATTATTACATTTTACCTGGTTAAGCAGGATTCGTAACTTATCTACCTTTTCCTTACAAATAGTATAATAATATTGAAAACGTTGAATAATTTTAAGATATTCCGCATGTGGATAATTATTCAAAAAATTTATTTTATCTTCTTTATATACTTTTTTTTCAGCATCATTAAGCCTAAAAGTATAATCATAATGATTAATTTTCAAATTATCGGAAAAATCACAAAAAACAACATAAGGCTTAACTTGCTGTATCACTTTTTTTTCTGATTTTGGAACAGACCATCTTTTTTGAACCTCAAAATCATCTGTATAATATGGCATATATTGTTGCAAAAATTGAGTTTCTGTTTTGTTAATTGCATTTTGTCCGACAAACATCATCTGAGCATATATATCTCTGATTGCCCGATAGATAGGCAATTCAGATAACAATAACCGATATTTAAACTTATTTCTTAGCAATATCATTCTTTTTGTACGAGCCGAAAACATATTTTTTATATTTAAGCTTCCGTCCATAATGCAAAAAATTCTTTTTCCATACAACAAATCAAACATTTTTATATAGCTTTCATCTGTTAAGGAAATATCTTCATAAGAAAAAAATTTAATTTTTTTATATATGGAAGATGATTTTTTCATTATTTTATTTCTATACTCGGTATTATCCACATAACCGGCCCCACAGATCCAAACAACCAAATCCCAATTTTCTCGAGTATATTTTAGTATCCTGACGGCAATATCT
Organism: Alphaproteobacteria bacterium; assembly: GCA_015062435.1. Lineage (GTDB taxonomy): Bacteria > Pseudomonadota > Alphaproteobacteria > RF32 > CAG-239 > CAZU01. The sequence goes on from SUUR01000013.1 coordinate 5,062, forward strand.
ATTCTGACATTAGATCTTTTTGCCCAAACAATTCCACCTGAATTTTTGGTTAATTTTTTATACTTTATTTTTTGCATGTTTATTAACAATAACTTACAATCGAGCTATATAACCTTCACATTTATAGCACAAACAAAGCATTGCCGGTAAAAATAAAGCCGCCATAAGGCAGCAATAGAATATTTTAATCATTTTTAATTAAAACACCCTTATTAGCAATAACTAATATATTACAATTAAAAGTTTTTCAAGAGTAAAAATAAAAAAAACTTCCTTACGGAAGTTTTTTAACTGGCGGAGAGTACAGGACTCGAACCTGTGCATCGGTATCCCGATGACGGATTAGCAATCCGCTGCATTACCACTCTGCCAACTCTCCATAGCGATAACGAGGATATATTTAGCTTATGTTTATTAATACGTCAATAATTTTTTTTGATTTTGTTAATACTTAATCTGCAATTACCATTGTTAAATATGTCATAATAATAAATCCTATGAAAACAGCTGCCGCTGAAGAGTTTGTATTTTTATTTCCGTAAGTCTCCGGTAATATCTCATTGATAACCACAAAAAGTAATGTTCCGCCGGCCAATGCCATTCCATAAGGCACTATATTAAAACTGACTCCCATTAAAAACAATCCGATAATAGCTCCCAAAGGTTGCACCAATCCTATGACAAAAGCTGTTAAAGCTGCTCTAATTCTGCTATTTCCGGCCGCTACCAAAGAAATTGCTATTGTAAGCCCCTCAGGAATATTATGTGCAGCAATTCCCACCACCAAAGATAGTGGATTAATTATATTTTCTGCACCATAAGCAACCCCCACAGCTAATCCTTCCGGAAGTTTATGCAAAGTAATGGCAATAATAAATAACCATGCTTTTTTAATATCAAAACAAGGACCATGATGTCCCATAGAGTTATGCTCATGAGGAATTGCCAAGTTCAATATCCAAACCAATAACACCCCTCCAAAAACAGCTATCACATACTTAAAAGCGGTATAATAAATATCATCATACCGCACAATTTGATTCATCGACGGAACCAATAAAGAAAAAAAAGAAGCCGCCAACATCACACCTGCAGCAACATTCAGCAACATATTAATTTCTGCTTTAAAATATCTTTTTTTAAAAAAAATACATAATCCGCCTAATCCGGTTATCAATCCTGCAATTAATGCCGCAAAAAAACCATGTAAAAAGACCTGATTTATCATTTTTTCTTATTTCCTGTCAAACAAATGAGCAATATCTTTAATTTTCAACTCAATATAAGTTGGACGTCCATGATTACATTGTCCGGAATGAGGTGTTTTTTCCATATCTCGGAGTAATTTATTCATTTCTTCAATATTTAAACGTCGCCCTGCTCTAACTGATCCATGACAAGCAATCGTAGCACATACAGAATGCAATTTCTCAGTTAATTCAAAACCATTTCCCCATTCTGCCATTTGTTGAGCTAAATCCTCAACTAAATTTTTAACATCAATATCGCCCAATAATGCAGGTACTTCTCTTACAATAACAGCAGACGTTCCAAACTCTTCCAATATCATTCCTAACTTTGCCAATTCTCCCGAAGCTGCTAGTATTCTGTTTTTTTCTGCCGGTTGCAAATCAACAATTTCTGGAATCAACAATATCTGAGAAACAATATTGCCGTTTTTCAAACCGGTTTTTAACTTTTCCATTACAATTCTCTCATGAGCAGCATGCTGATCTGTAATTATAATACTGTCTTCACTCTGAGAAATAATATATGTATCATGAAATTGAGCTTTGGCAAATCCCATATATCCGACATCTGAACGTTCAACTACATCGTCAACATTTTCAACTCTTACAGAAAATTTTCGTTCTAATTCCGGCAACTCAGTTTGTTTGTGCATTTGATAGGGTTGAGATTGATAGATTCTGTTCGGAAACACAGGCTCATGTAAGATATTATCTTCGGGATTATTAATATCACCAACATTAAAATCATTCAAATTCAGCGTATTATATGTCTTATTCGCATATAAATTCAGCGCATTTCTGATTGCCCCTATCAATAATCCTCTAATCAAATTATTATCATAAAAACGAACTTCTGCTTTTGCAGGATGCACATTTACATCGACATCTCTGGGATCAATTTCAAAAAATAAAGCACATAAAGGATATCTTCCTGATGCCAAAACATCTTGATAAGCACCTTTCAATGCTCCTAATAATAACTTATCTCTAACCGGACGGTTATTAACAAACAAAAATTGAGATAAAGAATTAGCTTTATTTAGTGTCGGCAAAGAAACATACCCGTATATTCTGATATTTTCTCTTTCTGCATTAACTTTTATTGAATTTTCACCAAATTCCTTTCCCATTATTGCTGCGACACGCTCCAATCTGGCCTCGAATAAATCACCGTTACATATCGGTAAGATTAACTTTTTTTTATCATTTTCATAAAAAGAAAAAGCTATTTGCGGATTTGCCAAAGCAATTCTTTGAATTATATCATAACATTGAGCTGTTTCGGCTGAAGATGTTTTCAAAAACTTTAAACGAGCCGGAGTTGTAAAAAACAAATCTCTGACTTCGATTTTTGTTCCCTGATTAAAAGCAGCCGGTACAACTTCTTTTTTATCTCCTCCGACAACCTCTATTTTCCATGCACTGTCTGCATTTTTTGTTTTACTGACAATACTCAGTCTGGAAACTGAAGCTATTGATGGCAGAGCTTCTCCTCTAAACCCCAAAAAATTAATATTAAATAAATTATCATCAGGCAACTTAGATGTCGCATGTCTTTCCACAGCCATATTTAATTCTTCAGGAAACATTCCTTTTCCGTTATCTGCAACAGAAATCAGACTTTTTCCTCCGTCAATTAAGCGTATTTCAATAGACGTAGCACCGGCATCAATAGCATTTTCCACCAATTCCTTAACTACCGAAGCCGGACGCTCCACCACCTCACCGGCTGCTATCTGATTTACCAAATTTGATGGCAAAATACGAATAGACATTTATTTTCTCAATCGTTTAATTGTTTTAATTAAATTAATTGTAGAACTATCATGACTGATACCGGAAGCATTACTTTGCAATTCCGGTAAAATACTGAGAGCCATTTGCTTACCGAGTTCCACTCCCATCTGATCAAATGAATCAATATTCCAAATAACTCCTTCTACAAAAGTTTTGTGTTCATACATTGCAATCAACATACCCAAAGCATATGGATCTATTTTCTTAAAAACAATGGTATTAGTCGGACGATTACCCTCAAAACTTTTATATTTTTTCAATCTCTTGGCATCTTCTTTAGGTTTTCCTGCTCGACGCATTTCATCATATGCTTCTTTAACAGTTTTTCCTTTCATCAATGCCTCACCTTGTGCTAAAGCGTTTGCTAATAATATTTCATGATGTTCACCAACTTCATTATGTGAAATTGCCGGAACGATAATATCACAAGGAATAATTTGCGTACCCTGATGCATAAGTTGAAAAAAAGAATGTTGAACATCGGTTCCTGCGCCGCCAAACACGACCGCTGATGTCGGATATTTAATATATTCCCCATCGTTTGATACAAATTTACCATTACTTTCCATCACCAATTGTTGCAAATATGCCGGTACATATTGTAAATATTGATCATAAGGAATAACTGCATTACTGTGAAAATTATAAAAATCATTATACCAAACACTGAGCAAAGCTAAAATTACCGGAATATTTTTAGAATGCTCCGTATACTTAAAGTGCATATCCATTTCATGTGCACCATCAAGCATTTTTTCAAAATTATCCATTCCGACAGCCAAAGCAATAGATAAACCTATTGCAGACCACATAGAATATCTTCCCCCTACAAAATCCCAAAATTCAAACATATTTTCGGTATCAATACCAAATTTTGCAACTTCATTAGCATTAGTAGAAACAGCAACAAAATGCTTTGATACAGCATGCTCACCTAAAGCATCAACCAACCATTTTCTGCAAGTCTTGGCATTTGTAAGAGTTTCAATTGTAGTAAACGTCTTAGAACAAATCACAAACAATGTACATTCCGGATCAATTTTATTTAACACTTCACTGCAAGCTGTTCCGTCGATATTAGAAATAAAATAGCATTGAATATCCTTAGCCCAATATTTACGTAAAGCCTCTGTTGCCATTTTTGGTCCTAAATCAGATCCTCCAATCCCTATATTAACAATATTGGTTAACTTTTTACCGGTATATCCGACAAATTTTCCCAATCTTACATCTTCGGTAAATTTACGCATTTTTGCCAATACCGCATTAACTTCCGGCATAACATTTTTTCCATCAACATAAATCGGTGTATTCTCCCTATTGCGTAGTGCAATATGCAAGACCGCACGTTTTTCTGTCATATTGATCTTATCACCCTTAAACATAGCCTCAATTTTTTCGGCCAATTTACTTTCCTTAGCCAAATCCAATAGACAAGAAAGAGTTTTATCGGTAATTCTGTTTTTGGAATAATCCAACATCATGGCATCTAAGTTAATATTATAACGTTCGGCTCTTTGAGCATCTTTTCTGAAAAGCCCCCTCATTTCAACATCTTTCATATCACGAAAATGTTTTGCAAGTTTCTTCCATGCTTTACCTTTATTTGCTTCTTGCTTATTTCCGAACATCTGTTTTTCTCCTAAACATTGAAACTAAAATTTTCCTATTTCTGCCTCTACCGTATTTTGAGGATTAATATATTTTTTAATAACATTATTTACTTCTTTTATTGAAATATTACTAATATATTCATTTCTTTTTTGCAAAAAATCCAGTCCTAAATTATATTTTTGCATAGATGATAAAATTTTCGCAATATTTACAATTGATGCAAATCTTAAATTATATGAACTTATCAAATAATCTTTTGCTTTTTGCAACTCTTTATCTGAAATTCCGTTTTTATTAAATTTACGAGTTTCACTTTCCCATATTTTTTTAGCCTTGTCAAAATTATCTTTTGTAGCAGAAAAACTGACCATCAAGAGCGGAGCTTTATCATCAAGTAATTGATAAGAATAAATTCCGTATGTCAGCCCCTCATTTTCTCTTATATTTTGAGATAATTTAGATGTCAATCCGGCCCCGCCCCAAACATAATTAGCCACAAACAACGGATAGAAATCTGCATGCTTTCGATCAACCGAAGGTAATGCAGCCAACCATATATTTTGAGAGCTATCTCGTTCTACTCTACGTAATCTGCCATCAAATTTTATATCAGCTTTTCTCACAAAATTAATTTTTCCGGTATCAGGTAAACGACCGAAAACATCATCAATCAATGTTCTGGCCTCACTTTCAGATATATCACCGGCAATTCCTATAACTAAATTAGACTTACTGAAGCTGTTATTTACAAATGATTTTAAATCACCTACGGATATATTTTCGATATCTTCTTTCTTACCTAAAGGATTTCTTGCATAAGGGTGGTTTCCGTATAATTCTTGAGCAAATATCAACCTCAATTCATTTGCCGGTTGTTCTTTTTGACGTTTCAAAGCCTCAAGCATTTGCAATTTAACTCTTTTAACACCATCAATCTCAAACTTTGGTTCCGTAAGCATTAATCTTAAAAAATAAACCGCTTTATCAAGATTATCTTTGGTTGTTAACAACTCTCCCTCAAAATCATCTTTTCCTGAATTGAAAGCTATCGTTATCGCCCTCATTTCAAGTTCTTCTTTAAGTTCATCTGCCGTAAAATCACCGGCTCCTTCAACCAATAAAGCTGCTACCAGCTTAGAAATTCCTTGTTTTTTAAGATCTTCTCCGGCATAACCTGCATTTTTAAATATAAAACTGATACTTATTATCGGATTTGTATTATCATTAAACCAATAAGCTTTTATTTTACTTTTGGGAGCCTCTATCTCTTTTATTGGCAAATTCAAAGGTTTAGATTTAACAATGGATTCATCTGAAACTTTTCTGACAATATCTCCAGGTTTATAATATTTAATTCCCAACCCTACTCCCACAACAAGCAACAAACTTAAAATTAATATTTTTATTTTTCCGCTTTGTCTTCTGGATCTGTAATATCTGCTCATTTTTTCACCTCTGCCGGATATAATATCCCCCATACTTGCGGAGCATCATTTATTAATCTTTTTGCGGCTTCTGCTACTTGTTGTTTACGTATTTGTTTAAGTTTTTGTTCTTGACTTTCAATTTCTTCCAAAGATACGCCTGCCGTTGCCATTGCTCCGATTACATACGCCGCATCTTCTGGATTATCTTTTAAATATACCAATCCGGCCAACATCTTTTGTTTTACATTTTCCACTTCATCGGTATTTAATTCATTTAAAGCTTCTTGCCATGCTTTCTCAAAAGCAGATATTAATTCCTCCCCATCAATTCCATCAACCGGAATTAAAGAAATTTGAAAACTGCCGTAACTTTGTGCAATAGGATTATAATTTACGGCAACAGATAAAGCTTTTTTATCCCTTACTACCAACTTTTTATATAATTTCGAAGTTTTTCCTCCCCCCATATATTTAGCCAATATTTGTAAAGGATATACATCTTTATTATTTTTTGAAAAAGATGGAGCAACATACACTTTCACCAATCTTAAAGTTTCAATTTCATTATCTTTAATATTTATATTAGCCTTAAAACCCGACTTCAATTCACTCTGATAAATCTGAGGAACTTCTTTTCTTTCAATATTTCCATAATACTTATTCGCCAATATTTTTGCCGTTTCAACATCAATATCACCGGCCAAAATCAAAATCGCATTATTAGGAGCATAAAAGTTGTTATAAAAAGTTTCAGCATCTTCTTTTGTCAAAGATATTATTTCTTTGTCTGTACCGGTAACCGGACGACCATAAGGATGCTCTTGCCATAATGTTCTATTTAAAACTTCTGCAAATCGTGCAATTGGATTATTGTCTATTCTTTGTTTTCTCTCTTCAAAAACAATTTCTCTTTCCCGCAAAAAATCATCTTCTTTAATTTGGAGATTTTGCATTCTGTCAGCTTCTAAAAACATTGCCAATTCTAATTTACTTATATCGGCCAACTGATGATAAGCTGTCATATCATGTCCGGTAAAAGCATTACTTTCCATACCATTTTCTTCAAAGTACCTGTTTATCTTATTACCGGTAACTTTTTTTGTACCTCGAAACATCAAATGTTCCAACAAATGAGCTATTCCGCCTTTACCCACATTTTCTGAAGCGGATCCGGTTTTATACCATACCATATGCTTTATTATCGGAATACGATGATTTGGTGCCACAATCACCCTCATACCGTTTTTCAAATAAAATTCATGAGCTCCAAATAAACCTTCAGCAGCAACATCAGACACTGCAAAAACCGACAAAAATAACAGATATATAAATACCTTAGATAACTTCACTAATCTTTTGCCTCTAATTTTTTAACAAAAACATCTTCTAAAGACGATGTTTCATTATCTTCCAAATTTTCGGGATTGGAAACTGGCCTCAAATCATACTCAGGTGGCAAAGACAAAGGCTTACGAGTAGAAACCATAAATTCATCAGGAGCGGTTTTACCAAAACCTAACTTCTCTTTTGTAAGAGTTCCGCAAGCGTTTAATGCTAACATCACCAAACCGCAAACAATTAATTTATTCATCTTTAACTCCTTTTTTTTGTTTAAAATACGCAACCACACTCTGCAAAATAAGTATCGTAGCCCCAATACAAATAAAACTGTCTGCTACATTAAATGCCGGCCAATGACTCTCACCGATATGAAAATCCAAAAAATCGAATACTGCTCCCAAACGAATTCTGTCTGCTACATTGCCGATAGCACCTCCGATAATCATTCCCAATGCAATTTGAGCCACAAAACTTTTTTCGGATTTCAACCAATATAATAACATCAATATGATTAATATTGCTAAACCGGATAATGCCCAAACACCCCAATTTCCATAATTATTAAACATTGAAAAACTAACACCGGTATTCCAAGCTCTAACAAAATTAAAAAATGGAGCAACATATACAACCACTTGTTCTCCCAATACTTTATGCAACATAAAATATTTACTTATCTGATCTGCAAAAACCACTAAAAGTGCAATATTTAATCCGACAAACATCTCAAAATCATAACTCCGTTAATTAATCTTCAGTTTCAATATACCAATAAATCGACAAATCAAAAGAATTAAGTGAAAGATATAAACACTATCTGAACAAAAACAGCTTAGCTAATCCTAAAAATATAAAAAACCCGCCACAATCTGTAATAGCCACCAAAAACACTCCTGAAGAAACAGCCGGATCAACCTTAAATTTATTTAACATTAAAGGTATTAAAATTCCCGACAAGCTTGCAATAGCCAAAGTCATAAGCATCGCAATTGCTATAATTAAACTGATCATTCGATAATCCGGAAACCACACATAAGTAATTGCCCCGATTAACAAAGCAAATACCATTCCGTTATTAACTCCTACCAAAAATTCTTTAATTATCATTCTTATAGTATTAGAAGAATTTAGCTCCTTAGTTGCCAATGCCCTCACAACCACCGCCAAAGTTTGGTTACCGGTTGTTCCTCCCATTGAGGCAACAATCGGCATCAACACTGCCAAAACAGAAATTTGTGCTATCACTTCTTGAAATTCTTTAACAACAGATGCTGCCAAAATAGTTGCAACCAAATTAGTTATCAACCATGCGATTCGAGATTTAAATATCGAAAATACGGAACGATACACATCACCTTCTTCCGTTCCCGATAAATGCATAATATCTTCAGAAACCTCAGCGTGAATCACATCAACCACATCATTGATGTTAATAACCCCGATAAGATGCCCTCTATTATCAGCTACAACTGCCGAATGCCACCCATATTCTCTAAACATATGAGCAACTTCTTCCTGATCTGTCAGCACGTCAATCGGTACGATTTCGCCATCCATAATATCAAACAATGCTTCAGAAGGTTTTGCTCTCAATAGTTTATCTAAAGATATTTGCCCGGTAGGATGAAATTTCTCATCAGTAAGAAAAATATTATAAAAATCATCTGGCAATTCTTCATTTTTAAGTAAAAATTCTTTAGCTTCTTTCACACTCCACCAATCCGGAATACTGACAAATTCTCTGGACATAATTCTTCCTGCCGAATCTTCCGGATATGCTAAAGAAGATTGTACCTGATATTGTAGCTCAGGCTCTAATTTTTGAATAATACTTTCTTGTTCATCTTCATCAAGATGCTCTAATATTTCCACAACCTCATCGGAATTTAATTCATTTGCAATTTTAACAATTTGCTTTTCAGGCAGAGTTTCAATAACCTGCTCTTGCACCACATCATTTAATTCAGGTAAAACCTCAGGATTAAATTTATCTCCTAAAATTTGCACCAATTTTGTACGATCAGAATGATTGAGAGATTCAATAAGTTTAGCTTGCCCGTATTCTGATAATCCCTCCATCATCTTACGAACATGGATCAAATCATCATTATGCAAAGCCAACTGTACCGATTCTATAAATTTCGGTCCTAAACCTAATATTTGTGATTGTTGTGAAATATTATTTTTCTTTTTTTTTCGAAATATCTGAGACTTTGGAAGTAAATTGCGTTTTAAACGTTTTCCCATTTTACCTCCTTGAAATTAAATAAAAATTGCCTCACATAAAAACCATATATATACAAAAAAAGCTTTATTCAGCAAGATAAATGGTGCGGCCAAAAGGACTTGAACCTTCACGGGAGCACTCCCACAACCACCTCAAGGTTGCGTGTCTACCAATTCCACCATGGCCGCATATCGCCAATAAAGCTGAAAACAGAAATAAAACACAAATAAAAATAAATCAAGTCTTTTTTTATCTATATTAAAAGATTTTTATTCTGATTGCTCTTTATTCACTGACAAGTCCGCCGGATATCACAAATTTTAACCCTTGTTCCACAGTCATATCCATTTCAATACAATCTTCCTTAGGAACAAAGATTAAAAAACCGGAAGTAGGGTTAGGAGTAGTGGGAATAAACACACTCAACATGTTTTTTGGACATTTTTCCTTAATTTCCCCCTGCAAATCAGAGCTTACAAATCCCAAAATCCAGATTCCTTTTCTGGGATATTCTAACATTACAACTTTGCTAAAAGCTTGAGTTTTACTTGAAAAAAACGTTTCAAAGACTTGTTTTAACACAGAATAAACACTAGACACCAAAGGAACTTTATAAACAATCCATTCTCCTAATTTTATAAAAAACCTTCCTAAGAAACCGGCAGCAAACATTCCGACTACAATCAAAAACAAAATACCGATAACCAAACCTAAACCCGGAATTGTGTATGGCATATTATCCAGCTTATATTGAGGTGGCAACAACCTGTTTACCAATACATCCATCCACAATACAAACTTTGTTGCCAAATACAAAGTAATAGCCACCGGCGCTGTAACCAAAATTCCCGTAAAGAGATAAGCTCTAAGTTTTCCGCCTAATTTCATAAAAACGGCTTTTTCTTTTTCTAATCGTATTTTTTTTATTGTTTTAGCTCTTTCCACAACTTTTTTATTTTTCACCATTTTAAATTTCCTTTATAAAATTCAAAATCCTATAACTAACAACTTTTGTGACGAATAACCGTCAGCTTCCAAAACATAAAGAAAAGTTTAGAAATAGAAGTACATAATTTTTTTGAGAATTGAACAAATCGCTTTAGTTGAACCATTATACAAGTTTTTTTATATCCTCAATAATAAACTGCACCTCATCTCTTCCATTCCAATTATCTTTACGCAATACACCAACTACATCAAAATATTCTCCGTTAGAATTAAGCATTGCATGACCTATTTGACTATCCCCTACTCTAAATGCCATTGCCTTTATAGAATTACCGTTATCAGACAACAAAACACATCTGACGTGTCCTACTCCGACTAAGAAAGATTTTATAATCTGTACTTTTTTTAACATTAATTTGGGTTCGGAATTACCTGCCCCATAAGGTTCAAGTTTATCAAACTCTTTAGCCAACGCTTTATTAGCCCCCCCAATATCCAACACAGCATCAACTTCAATCACCGGCACAATAGCTTCATTGCCTAATTGTTTTTTTACATATTCACCGGCAAATTTTTTAAATTCTTCGATTTTTTCTTCATTTAAAGAAAATCCTGCTGCCATAGTATGTCCACCACCTTTGGTTAAGATTCCACACTCTTTTGCAGCCATAACCAAAGCTCCCAAATCAACTTGAGAAACAGATCTCGCAGAGCCCTTAACTTCATCAGCTTCCACAGACATTACAAAAGAAGGCAAATTATAGCGTTCTTTGAGTCTTCCGGCAACGATCCCTATCACCCCTTGATGCCAATCATTTCCATAAACAAAAGCAATCGGATATTCTTGCGGAGTACCTTCAAGTGTCTCAATAGCTTGTAATAACACATAATTTTCAATATCTTTACGCTGAACATTATATTCATTAAGTTTGTCTGCCATCAGTTGAACTTTATAATCATCTTTACAACACAACAAATTATGACTCGTATCCGAAGCCCCGACTCTTCCTCCTGCATTAATTCTCGGTCCTAGCACATATCCCAGATGAAAAGCGGTCAAATTATCTTTAATTGCTGATTTATCAATTAAAGCTTTCAATCCTATATTTGTTGTAGATTGCATAATTTTTAAGCCTTGTTTTACATAGGCTCTGTTTAATCCCTTAAGAGGCACCACATCACATACTGTCCCCAAAGCAACTAAATCCAACAATTGCATTAAATTAGGTTCTTTAAATGTATCTTTATAAAATTGTTGTTTTCTTAATTCTCGATTAACTGCCACAACCACCATAAATACTACACCAACGGCAGCCATATATTTAAGATACGGACATTCATCTGTTTCATCTAATCTCTTAGGATTAACCACCGCCAAAACATTTGGCAATTTAGCCTCAGCTTCATGATGATCAATAACAATCACTTTTATTCCCTTAGAAACAGCATATTCCAAAGGCTCAAAAGCTGTTGTTCCGCAATCTGTTGTTATTAGCAAATCAACTCCCAAAGAAGCAAATTTATCCACAGCTTGTTTGCTTGGTCCATATCCTTCTTCACGCTCAGGAATATGCACTTCCGGAACAATTCCTACATTTTCTAAAAACAAGCGTAAAACAGCAGAAGATGTTGCACCGTCAACATCATAATCTCCGATAATTGCTATTTTTTGTTTTTTTACAACAGCTTCAGAAATATTTTTTGCAGCAACTTCAACATCTTTCAAAATTGAAGGATTGGGCATTAGAGATTGAATTTTAGGTTCCAAAAAGGAGTTAACCTCATCAGGATTAACTCCTCTTAAAACCAAAATTCTTGCAACAACATATGGTAATTCATATTGCTGAGCCAACAACTCAACAGATCGTTCATCAACATCGGTAACTTTCCACAAATTACCGCCCAATGACAAACTATCGGCAGTTTCTACAACCACTAATCACCAATCCCCAACATTCTAATAAGCAATATAAATTTCAGCTCTACGATTCAACCTCTCACCCTCAGGCATAACTTCCTGATAAGCGGGAGCAGAATCAGACATCGCCTCGATTGTAATTTTATCAGCCGGCACACCTACTCTTTTGAGAGCTGAAGCCACATTTTGTGCTCTTTCCATAGATGCTTTAAAGTTAGCTAATTTATGACTGACCGGATCTGTATCTCTTGTTCGACTGGAGGAATGTCCGTAAACAATCACACTGGCATTATTCTCTTTTACCAATTTTGCCACATTGCGCAAATTTGAATTATATTTTGGACTAACATAAGAACTTCCGTTATCAAAATAAATTGTTTCTGCTTTATAACTGATTGAAGCTCCTAAATTTGGGGTTTCTTCAACTTTTTCTTCCGTTTCAGAATTTTCATTTATTGTTATGTTTTTTTCTTCTTCCTCATCAACTTGCTCGTCAAAAGGTTCATCATCAAGTTCTTCTGTTTCAACAGGTGTAGTTTCTGCCGGTTCTACTTTATCTGTATCTTCATCAATCTCATTTTCATAAGCTGCATTTTCGGTATCAGCTTTCAAAGAATCACTTTCTTCCGGCAAAGTATGAACAACTCTGCCACCTTCATGAATTTCCATCTCATCAAGGTTATCATCAAAATCCGGAAAAACTGCGCCGGCACAAGCAGAAAGCATCAAAACAGCGGTTAAACAGCCAAAAACCTTATTACCAACAGACATAATTACACCCTCTAAACTTTAAACTGCAATCAAAATAACGCATTATATTTCATAAAACAAGTATAAAAAATTTTTTTCAGCAACTAAATTAATCGTTATTATCTTACAATATTCATTTGAATTTATTTCAAAAACAAATATAATAACGACGTTATCATAATATTATAAGGAGCTTTCATGCCTTCTGCCGATATTAGAACCGTATTTGATATTGCAACTTGGTTTTTCAAACGAGCTGACAAAGATGACGTTTACCTTAATAATGATAAATTACAACATCTTATGTTCTTATCTCAAATTCATTTTGCGCTAACTAACAATAACAATCATCTGTTTTACGGCACATTTATATGCACTCCGCAAGGTTTTGAAGAACCAAATCTTGCACAAATTTTAAAATTCGGTTTACCGCTCATAGAAACAACAAAATTTGATAAACACATAAATAATTTTTTAGATTTAATATGGCAAAAATATTTTCCGCTATCAGCAAACGAACTTAGCACCTTCATAAAAAATTCCGATTCCTATATTGATAGTTACAACCTTGAAAAAAACATTCCTCTGCATTTGGAAGAACTTTGTCATAAATTCAAAAGCAATCTCAAAAAAGAATCATCTTCCATATCTTCAACCTCAAACAAACAGAAAGTTCTCATTTCTCAAAACGGACCTGTTGTTGTATCCCAATGGCAACCTCGTAAAATTAATTCGGCAAATAACAAGGAGAAATAATATGCTGAAATACATAAAATTATTTATTATTGCATTATTTATCACAAGTTGTGGCAGTGAACCGGAACCGAAACCCACCACACCATTGATGATTAAAACATCAAACGGAGACATCAGATTCATGGTAGAAGTTGCTACAACACCAGAGGATTTAAAAACCGGTTTAATGTATCGCACAAATTTAGGTTTCAATAGTGGTATGATATTCAATATTTATCCTGTCAGACCGATGTCAATGTGGATGAAAAACACTAAAATACCTTTAGATATGCTTTTTATAGGTCCTGATACTTCAATTATTATGATAAAAGAAAATGCCGAACCAATGTCTGAAGCTCACATTGAATGTAAAGAACCGGTTAGAGCCGTCATTGAAATAAATGCCGGACAAGTAAAACGTCACGGTATTAAGATTGGTGATAAAGTAACACATATGATCCTTAATTCAATGGTTGATATTAAAACACCCGGACCTGAAGCTCAAATAAACACGGCACCTCAAGCACCGGCTCCGATAACACCTCAAGCAAACATCGCTGCTCCAATCATAAACCAACCATCAATTCCGGCACTTCCGGCTCAACCGACAACACCAACAGCTCAAGCTCCGAAAGTTGTTAACAATGCTGATACAACAGCACCTGCTCCGGTTGTTTCTCAAGTTGCACAACCGGTGACTCAAGCACCTAAATTACCTGTTATTCCTCCTAAGTTATAATCGGTAATTGCCAATATTATTTATTCAAAAGGCACTTATATGTGCCTTTTTTTGCAACTACATTATCCTAATTCGTCCACCTGTTTTGATATTTGATTGACACATTGCAAAACCTATGTTATCTTAGAACATGGGAAAGATAATTGTGCCACTAAGGTATCATAATATGCACAAGACATGTCTCATGTTTATCCGCTTGTCCATATCCGCCAAAGTGGCACCTTTAATGACAATGTCTGCTCTCCTAACTGTCATTGTCCGACTTGTTCGGACAATCTCATAAAACTTAAGAGAGATACTCCGGTCAAGCCGGAGTATGACAGAAAAAAGAAGAGCCTGAGCATGACAAAATAAGAATAACGGAGCCATGAGATGAAATTATACATATTTATCATAGCTATGGTATTGCTACCGGCACCTACATCTTTGGCTCAAACATCATGCGTTACACCACCGACATGTGCCGAAATGGGATACACTCAAACCGAAAGTGAGTGTACCGGCAAAGAGATTGTTCGTTGCCCGTTTGATTTATCCGTAGTCTTTTGTCCGGCTTGTGACTTTAGCGAATATCCCTTAACCGAATGTCCCGCCAATGCCACATGCTTGGAAATAACTTGTGAAGATACCACTCAATACCAATTTGCCCAATGTGAAGTCACTTACATTGATTATGACAACTACTGGTGCGGTTACAATCTTAATGCAATCATCGAGAAACTCAAAGGAGACTTATTATGAAAAAAATGCTTTTATCATTGCTTGCAAGCACGATTTATACTTCCGTAGTCTCCGCTCAAACATGCCAACAACCACCATCTTGTGAAAGCTTGGGATATACCAAATCTGTCGATGATTGTGGTGACATTGAGTACCTGACTTGTCCGTTTGATAGTTCAAAAGTCTATTGTAGTGGCGGAAGTGGAGATGGTGAAGCTGATGGTGAAACAGACAGCGATACCATTGAGTTACTTTTTTATTCAGTACCGTCTGGCAAAACCATAACTTTTACTTATGGAGGAGGAAGTATAGAGGTTGATTGCGGTAACGGAAATATTGTTACCGGCACCGCAACTGATACCGGTACTGTCAAGTGCAAATATACTGAAAGTGGAAATGCTTATGTAACTATACGAGGTGATTTTACCTATTATGGCGGAAGTTCGACAACTGTTTCTGCTATTTTTAAACTTAATAAAAAAGGTATAACAAAAATAACAAAATTATGCAATGAAGGAAGCGAGATTAATGATGTTATATATTCTTCAACTCTTATTGACGCTAGTTCTATGTATGAAAAATGTTATCTTCAAAGTGCCTCCAGAACACTACCAAAAAATTTAGAAATAGGTGATAAAATGTTTTACTCGAGTGAGTATATAAACTTTGATGCAGGATACATTAAAATACCAATGTCATTAAAATCAGCATACCGTATGTTCAGAGGAACAGAGATTAGTGGAATTGTTGAATTTCCACCAAATTCACAATTAGAAAATGCCAAAGAGATGTTTTATGGAGTAAGTTCAGGAATGGATTTTTTTAACATTATTGGTTTAGAAAACACCAAAATTACTGATGGCAGTTATATGTTTTATCAAAATTACAGTTTACGCACCATTCCCAGCTTACCTACAACTCTAACCAACGCCAATAAAATGTTTTACAATTGTGAAAATATGACAGGAACTCTACCTGATTATTCAAACTTTCCCAACTTAACTAATGTAACCGATATGTTTTACGGCACCCAAATAACCCAAGAAGATAATCCGTCTTGGCCGGCAAGCGCATGGTAAAACACTGTTTTAGATTTCTACTAAAACATAAAGGTAGCAAAATTTTGCTACCTTTATAAGCTGACACCAATCTGTACATTAACCTAATTTATCTTTAAGCAACTTATTCACCATTGCCGGATTAGCTTTTCCTTGTGAGGCTTTCATAACCTGTCCTACAAACCACCCCATCAAATTAACCTTACCTCCTTTATAGGCGGTCACATTATCCGGATTAGATCCAATAATCTCATCAATAATTTTTTCGATTGCCCCTGTATCCGTAACTTGTTTTAATCCTCTTTCTTCAACAATTTTTTCAGGATTATCACCGGTTTCTGCCATAATTGCAAACACGTCTTTTGCTGTTTTGCCATTAATCACATTAGAAGTAACCAATTCAACTAATTTTCCCAAATTATCAGGAGTAATCGGACTTTCAGCCAAAGAAATCTTTTTCTCATTAAGCAATGCAAAAAAATCACCCATCATCCAATTTGCTACTTTTTTGGCATCATGCCCTCTGGCAGCTTTTTCAAACCATTCCGCAGTTTCTCTATCTTCGGTTAAAACTGATGCATCATAAGGAGTTAGCCCCATTTCTTCAACAAAACGTTCTTGTTTTACATCAGGCAACTCTACCATTTCATTTTTAATTTTTTCAATAAATTCATCTTCCAAATCTAATGGCAACAAATCAGGGTCCGGAAAATATCTGTAATCATGCGCAAATTCTTTGCTACGCATAAATCTTGTTTCTCCGATAGTTTGATCAAACAAACGAGTTTGTTGCTCAATTTCTCCGCCATTTTCATAAATATCCACCTGACGTTTAGCCTCAAATTCAATTGCTTGCATCACAAATTTTACAGAATTTACATTTTTAATTTCTGCACGAGGACGCAATTCACTGCTTCCGACCGGACGAACAGATACACTGGCATCACAACGCATAGATCCCTCGTCCATATTACCATCACAAGTTCCCAAATATCGTACAATTGTGCGCAGTTTGCGTAAAAATGCTCCCACTTCCTCAGATGAACGAAAATCAGGCTTGGTTACAATCTCCATTAATCCCACACCGGCACGATTAAAATCAAGAAACGTTTTGGTTGGAGAAATATCATGAATTGATTTTCCGGTATCTTGCTCAATATGAATACGTTCAATACCGATACTTTTATTACTTCCGTCTTCCAAATTAATTTTCACAAATCCCTCTCCTATTAACGGATATTCAAATTGAGTAATCTGATATCCCTGAGGTAAATCGGCATAAAAATAATTTTTTCGAGAAAACACCGAATGCTTATTAACCTTAGCATTCAATCCTATACCTGTTTTTATTGCCTGACGTACACACTCCTCATTGAGTGTCGGCAACATTCCCGGCATTCCGGCATCAACAAAAGATACATTTTCATTAACATCAGATCCGTAATGAGTAGAAGCACCTGAAAATATCTTAGACTTAGAAATAATTTGACAATGGATTTCTAAACCGCAAATCAATTCCCAATCACAAGTTTTACCTTTCAAAATCATTGCCGTCATTTTATTTTGCTCCTTTAAACATCACATCTTTTTCCAGCGCATAAGCAGCTTTAAACACGCTTCTTTCATCAAACGCTTTGCCGATAATTTGCATTCCCAGTGGCAATCCGCTTGTATTCAGACCTATCGGCAAACTCATTGCAGGCAATCCGGCCAAAGAAACAGATACCGTAAACACATCATTCAGCCACATCGTTATTGGATTTTCTTGCATAGACTTATCCCCTATCGGAAAAGCGGCAACCGGAGATGTTGGTGTCAAAATCACATCACAACTTTCAAAAGCATTTATAAAATCATCACGTATCAAACGACGAACTTTTTGAGCCTTTACATAATACGCATCATAATAACCTGCAGAAAGAACATATGTTCCCACCATAATGCGTCTTTTTACTTCTTTTCCAAACCCAGCTGTCCGTGAATTAATATACATTTCATCTAAGGTACTTCCTTCAACTCTATTTCCAAACCTTAATCCATCATATCTGGCCAAATTAGCAGAAGCCTCTGCCGGTGCAATAATATAGTATGTTGCCAAAGCATATTTGGTATGAGGCAAAGATACTTCCACAATCTCAGCACCTCTGGATTTTAGAATTTCAGCAGCTTTATCCCAATAAGCAACAATTTCTTTGTCCAATCCATCTACACGATATTCTTTTGGAATACCGATTTTCATACCTCTTATATCTTCTCCTAAAAATTTTTCAAAATCAGGTACATCAATTTTTGCAGAAGTGGAATCTTTAGCATCATATCCTGCCATAGAATTTAACATGATAGCACAATCTCTCACATCTTTTGCAATTGGTCCTGCCTGATCCAAAGAAGATGCAAAAGCAATAATCCCATAACGAGAACAACGCCCGTATGTAGGCTTAATACCGGTAATGCCGCAATATGCAGAAGGCTGTCTGATAGACCCTCCGGTATCAGTACCGGTTGCACCGGCACACATTTCTGCCGCTACTGCCGCTGCCGACCCGCCGGAAGAACCTCCTGCCACCAACGGAATATCTTTACTGTATGGATTCACAACCGGTCCGAAAGCAGAAGTCTCATTGCTTCCACCCATTGCAAACTCATCAAGATTTAATTTTCCCAAAAAACTTGCACCGGCAGACAATAATTTTGATGTTACTGTTGACTCATATGGTGGTACAAACCCTTTCAAAAAATCAGAACAAGCTGTTGTGGCAATCCCTTTTGTGCAGAACAAATCTTTTATTCCCAAAGGAATACCCTCTAAATTTCCGCCTTCACCTTTTTCTATTTTAGACTGACTGATTTTAGCTTGTTCCAAAGCTTTTTCCACGGTTTCACAAACATATGCATTATATTTTCTTCCTTCATTCATTTTTTGAGCATATGCACTTACCAATTCGGAAGCTGTAAAATCTTTATTTTTCAAACATTTTTTTGCTTCTGCAATCGTCAATTTTGTTAAATCTGTCATATTAATCTCACTTATAATTAATCAAACACTTATTATTCCACCACTTTTGGCACGCCAAAATATCCATACTCTTTCATCGGCGCATTAGCCAACACTTGTTCTGCTTTATTTCCGTCAGTAACTTCATCTTTACGCATTTGCAATTGACAATCATTAACAGACACCAACGGCACCACCCCATCGGTATTTGCCTCATTTAATTGTTCCACCCATTTTATGATTTTGTTAAATTCATCTTTGGTTGTTTCAATTTTATCATCTTCAATTTTCAAACGAGATAAAAATGCAACTTTTTTGACTGTTTCAGCATCTATTGACATAATATTCCTCTGCAAATTAAATTTTATTGTTCATGTTTTTAGCACATAATTTATGCTCATTTCAAGCTTTAATTATCATTTCACGCAACAAAAAAAAGGAGGACGAATCCTCCTTTAAATGTCAAAATATCTCAATTATCCTTCGATAAGCATTTCACCTATTTCTTTGGTTCGATTAATATTGAGCATACCAACCGTATGATAACCGCAATCGACATGAATAACTTCTCCGGTAATTCCGCTACCACAGGCAGACAACAGTCCCAAAGTTACCATACCGACTTCCTCTTGAGTAATATTACGTTGCAAAGGAGCATTAAATTCATTCCAATGCAAAATTTTACGAAAATCACCGATTCCCGAAGCCGCCAAAGTTTTTATCGGACCGGCTGAAATTGCATTAACTCTCACCCCCTGAGCTCCCATATCAGTAGCCGCATAACGAACAGAGGCTTCCAAGGCAGCTTTAGCTACCCCCATAATATTATAGTTAGGTAAAACTCTTTCACTTCCCATATATGTCATAGTAACAATGGAACCGCCTTCATTCATAATCGGAGATGCAAACTTGCAAGCCTCAATAAATGAGAAACAAGATATTTCCATTGTCATTTTAAAATTATCACGGGTAGTATCAATTGTACGTCCTTTAAGTTGATTTTTATCTGAAAAACCGATTGCATGTACCAAAAAGTCTATTTTTCCCCATTTTTCGCCCAATTCGTTAAAACAAGCTTCCACACTTGCAGAATCAGAAACATCACACTTAATTAATAAAGGTTCTTTATCAAGTTGAGCAGCCAATGGTTGTACTCTTTTTTCCAAAGCTTCATTTTGGTAAGAAATTGCCAACTGAGCACCATGAGCATTCAAAGCCTGAGCAATTCCCCAAGCAATTGATTTATCATTAGCAAGCCCCATAATCAAACCTTTTTTACCGGCCATAAGAGCAGTGGTTTCAATCATTATAATATCCTTTTTTTCTTTTTTATACAATTAACAATCCAATTAAATCACTTGAATTATTAAATGGAGTTCTATAAGATTTAAGTTGTTTTGTAAACACAATTTTTAAGAGATGCAAATGTCTATGAATAACTTAGCCGGTAAATATATACTTTCTCACCTTAACACATGCAAAGATTTTTTGTTTTTTTTGGCACAAAGAGCCAAAAGTGACACTATTTTGAGAGTCGCCTCATCTTTAAGCTATACATCGCTGATAGCGATTGTACCTTTGGTAGCTATCGGTTTAGCAATATTTTCAGCCTTTCCGGTATTTTCTGAAATCAGAGATCAACTCCAATTGCTGATGTTACAAAATTTTGTACCGGATATAGAAGAAGAGATTACCCAGTATTTTAATTCTTTTGTATCTGCAACCGCCAAACTCACCACGGTAGGCGTGGTCGGTATCGCCATTACCGCCATTTTATTATTATCTACGATAGAAAACAGCCTTAACTTTATTTTCAAAGTATATAAAGCTCGCAGTATCAAAACCAAAATTACACTTTATTGGACAGTTATAACCTTAGGCCCGCTTTTATTGGGAACAGCCTTTTCATTAAGAGGATACATTTATGCACTTGAAAACTTTATGCCGGAATCCATCAGAGGTACCCAAATATGCCTAAGTGCCCTCCTCCCCAATATTTTAACTATCTTGGCACTGATGATACTTTACGTATTGGTACCCAACAAAAAAGTAAATATTTTTCATGCTTTTTGCGGATCAGTAATCGCTACTTTACTGTTTTTCATATTACGCAAATGTTTTAGCGGATTTTTGGCATCAACCAACACCTACAATATTCTTTACGGCGCTTTGGCCATAATCCCCATTATGCTCATTTGGCTATACTTGATTTGGGCATCAGTAATATTTGGAGCCGTAATCACTGCCGCCATTGGTGAATTTAAGGAACTCCCCCAAAAACAAGAAAGAGAATTGAGAGTTTTTGAATATACTCATCATCCCAGAAAACAAAAAAATAAACATTATTCAAAAAAGTTCTTGCCAAAAGAACAAAAATAGAACATAACTATATATATCGATTCTGATTAATATAATTTTACAAACACTATGGAGTATAAAATGGATAAAGATAAAGCACTGGACGCCGCCCTAAGCCAAATAGAAAAAGCTTTTGGTAAAGGATCCATCATGAGATTAGGTCAAGACAACGCTCATGTTGACATTGAAGGTATCCCTACAGGGTCACTCGGTTTAGATATGGCTCTGGGTATAGGTGGACTTCCTCGTGGACGTATTATCGAAATATATGGTCCCGAAAGTTCCGGTAAAACCACCTTAGCTTTGAGCGTTATTGCTCAAGCTCAAAAAAGCGGCGGAACATGTGCTTTTATTGACGCAGAACATGCTCTTGATCCATCTTATGCCAAAAAAATCGGTGTAGACATTGAGAACTTACTCATCTCCCAACCTGATGCCGGTGAACAAGCTTTGGAAATTACCGATACATTGGTTCGTTCCGGAGCCATAGATGTTTTGGTTGTTGACTCTGTTGCAGCATTGGTTCCCAAAGCAGAACTTGAAGGTGAAATGGGAGATTCTCATATGGGTTTACAAGCCAGATTGATGAGCCAAGCTTTACGCAAACTCACCTCCACCATTGCCCGTTCCAATACATTAGTCATATTTATCAACCAAATTCGTATGAAGATTGGCGTTATGTTTGGCAATCCTGAAACCACCACTGGTGGTAATGCCCTTAAGTTCTATGCTTCTGTACGTATTGATATTCGCAGTATCGGCAAAATAAAAGACAAAGAAGATATTATCGGTAGCCAAACTCGTGTAAAAATCGTAAAAAACAAAGTTGCACCTCCGTTCAAAGTAATTGATTTTGATATCATGTATGGTGAAGGAATTTCCAAAACAGGTGAAATAATTGATTTGGGTGTAAAAGCTAATGTTATTGAAAAATCAGGTGCATGGTTTGCATATAATGGAGAAAAACTCGGTCAAGGACGTGAAAATGCTAAAACATTCTTGCGAGAACACCCGGAAATTGCATTGGAAATTGAAAACAAAATTAAAGCAGATGCTGGACATTTGAGCTCTGAAATGATTGGTGGCTCTGCTATTGATGATGAATAATCATTAACTATAAAAAAACGGTGTTATAATAACACCGTTTTTTTATAGTACATATCAGTAATTAGTTTCTTATACAATAAACTGACGAACCTGTACTACGCAAAGTACACCCTTCAGCACAACCATAATGCTTATACCATTTTGTTCCATCACATATTATAGGCTCGGGATCAACAATATCGCAACTTGTAGGCATTCCACTATACAGATACTCATCATAAGGATCACATGCAACACACTTTTCTCCATCAAATTCATATTTTGTCAAACAAGATTTACTATACTTATATCTGATAACTCTACATACGATTGTCCTATCACATAAAGTATTTTCAGGACAAGTTTCAAAAGTACCTGAAAAATCACATTCACTACAATAACATGGCGTCGTTTGTGTTAACTGATATCCTGGATCGCATTGCATAATGCAGTATGTATCTTCTGGAGTGGTTGTACAATTTGCATTACTGGGACATTCTGGAGAGGCTGCTCTAGAATTACTACAACAATAACCAAAAGTATTAGCTAAACTCTCCCATGGATCAAATAAGGTACAACTATTTCCATCTAATTCATATCCAGATTCACAACTATCTAATTTATATTTAGTGACATTACCACATTTATAATCAGAGCAAGTACCGTTAGCATCACAAGTGCTCAAAGGATAATTTGTAAAATTACAAGCATTGCAAGTTAAACCGTCGAAACTGAGTTCATAACTGTTTTGACAACTGTTTAATTTGTATTGAGTTATTCCATCACATTCAAATTCTGTACAATTACCTCCGGTAGGACATTCAGTTAAAGGATATTCGCTAAAATCACAACTTTCACCAGCTTCCGGACAATAATAAGCTGACTTATCAAACGGACATCTGATAAAATCTTTACCTACACAATCAGTTGCGGATTTAGTATACCCCATATTTGCACAAGATGGGCGAATCATACAACTTTCTTGAGCCAAAGATGATGAAGAAAGTAATATCATTATTGATGTTATGGTATATTTATTCATCTTATGGCTCCTTTCCCCCTGTCACTCTGAGCTTATCAAAGGATCTCACTTATGAGGCATTTCAACTTCGCTAACGCTTTGTTCAACATGACATTTAGATGTCTCGATAAACAGAACATAACGCTAATACCTAATGGCTGATAGCTACAAGGTGCCGCTTTAGTTAATACAAACAAGCGGATAGATATAAGGATATATGCTTGCACTATACAAACATAAGCGGCACAATTTACAATTTAAGGAAATGATATTTTAGAAATTCAAATCCTTATATTTTATCCAAATATAAGAATAACTCAATCGGCCACCAGTGTCAACAAATTATTAACAAAGATGAACGAATTAGAATTTATGATGATTTGAAAATTCGTCCACTAGCTTCAATAATTATTTGACATCGTAGATTTTAACTGTTATACTGATTCTTGTGTATGGTTACAGGAGGTTTACCATGTCCGGAGTTAGGTGCATAGCGGTTATTTTCTGTTTATTGTTATTGTCTGTTAATGATACGACAGCCAAAGTTTATTGGTTGCCGGATTTTTTAGGCGAGAATACTGACAGAGTTAGTAGCAGTGCACCTAACGACAATTCCGTAACTATTGATGATGAGCGACTTTGTCCCAACGGATGGTTATCAGAAGCCGAGATTGAGGGCATGGATTGTGTACTCAAAGGCAGTTTCCCGTGGATAGGTTATTGTTATGGGGATTGTATCTGCAAAGAAGATGTTTATCCTTATACCTTTGATAATTGTACCGGAACATATGCGCCAAGCGGTAAGTTCTGTGATGATGGAACATTGCATTATGTTGATTGTCATAATTTATGTGATGATGTAACTCATCAATCTTGTAATTATGGTTGTTCTGCTAATTATGCGGTTTGTCCGTCAAAATGTGAAACTTGCTATCCTGATAACTGTCATAATCGAACTTCTAAAACCTGTGAATATGGCTGTTTATCTTATTACTCGGATTGTAGCACAGCATGTGAAACTTGTTATGCCGATAATTGCCGTAATCGTACTTCAAAATCATGTGATTACGGTTGTGCATCATATTATGAGGATTGCCCATCTAAATGTGAAACCTGTAATACCTGTGCTCCTAATGATTGTTCGGCATATACACTGAGTTCTTGTTCGGATAACGGAGTCTGTGATACTTGCTCCATAGGTTGTGGCGATAGCACACCAAGATACAAATTTGCCCAATGTAATACTAACTATGCCGAATTTAACAATTACTGGTGCAATTACAATTTAAATGACTTTATCAACGCAATAAGGGATGAATTACTATGAAAAAAATATTACTCTTTACATTCATAAATATATGTGCTGTTTCAACCCTTAAGGCGCAAACTTGTCAACAATTACCAACTTGTGAAAGTTTAGGATTTTCTAAAACAATTGCTCAATGCGCTAATCTGAACTATATAAAATGTCCTTTCGATAATAGTATGGTCTATTGTTTAGATGAGGAATATCCTCTTTCTGCTTGCCCTACCGGCGGAAATTGCTCAACCATTACAAAACATAAATTAAACAGTTGTCAAAACAGTTATGAACTCAGTTCCGACGGTTTAACTTGCAATGCTTGTAATTTTACTGATTATCCTTTGAGCACTTGTGATGCTAACGGTACTTGCTCTGATTATACTTGCGGTAATGTCACTAAATATAAATTAGATAATTGTAATTCAGGATACAATAAAAGTGGCAATACTTGTGTGGTAGCTTGCAGTTTAAGCGGTTATCCATTAACTTCTTGTCCAAAAAACGGAAATTGTACACCTAAAACTTGTGACGGAACTACTAAGTATAAATTGGATAGCTGTAAATCCGGATATTATAAAGTCTACCATGTAGACGGAAGTGCAGAATGCAAGTCCTGTTCATCTATATGTATTGATGAGAGTTCTTGTGAATATCCTGGATATAAGAATAGAGAATGTGATTGCATGACCTATTGTTGTGATAGATATTATGATTATTATGAACGTTGCGATTTTTATAATGCTAATGACCCTAGAGCATACTGTGATGAAGCCGGTAGCGGTCCAGGTGCATGTGTGGGATCTCTTTGGTAATATATGACAAAAACAAACCCGCTTCATTAAATATCCGATTTTTGGGGATATGCTTCACGAAGCGGGTTTGTATTTTAAGAAATTATATTTGCCAATTCGGCAAAGGGCATGTTTGCACAACTTTGATGCATCATTTGCATCTTAAGTTGAGGCAAAGATGGATCCTCTTTTCTGATTTCTTCATAAAGTTCCTCTGCCTCTGCACACAAAAAAGCCCCTCTTCCTTCTTCCAAGTTGCTTTCCAATGTATCTAGATACTGTTGCACCATCTCAGGATACCAATCCACAAACTTAACTTGATTTTCCTTTGTCAAACATCTTGTCATTATCAATTCAAGATATTTGTCATCTTCAATCATATAGGATACGATATCACTCGGTATCCTCTTAACATAAGGAATTATCTCATCAAACAATTCCACGTTTGAATTGAACAATTCTTCCAAATTTGGAGGGCACACACTGTTTTTCTCAATATAAAGAACTTTTTCTTCTTTACCAGCGGTTAGCAAAAATTGCATTTCCGCTGTTTTTTTCATTTTTTTCATAATTTCTATGTTTATTTATTAATAATTTTCAACTACCGACAACATACCACAAAAAAAGGACAGTTTCAACACCTTTTTACACAAATTAGACAAAAATCATAAAATTGGATTATATGCCCATTGCAACAACGCTTGCCTTTGACGTCTTCTGCAATCCAAATCAAACGGAAGACAATTTTGCTCAATTTGAGCCAAATGCCGTTTAAATGCCCTCCATCTTTTAATTTGCAAGCTATCCAAATCAGGAATCCGCCTCCCCATATAATATCTGCAATACCATTGAAACCACCCTCTCGGGTCTGGCGGATATATCCAACCGTTTTGTTGCCACTGTTGTAAAGATTGTCTGGATTTTATTTTAAAATAATTACACTCAATATCCGGTTTATCAACCGAAATTCTTGCCCTCTCAAACCAATCTTTAGGAAATTCTTTTTGACAATCTGTCAGATAGTGTCCTTCAAACACTCCCATTGCTAACATTTCTTTGGGCGATAAATCTGGCTTAAAATTATCTGCAAAATTTTTTCCCATCTCACAAACCGTATCATAGATATAGTTTTGTTGCATCTTATCATTTACGACTATTCTCATAAAAAAAAATCCTTCTTTTTCATTAAAATAAGAAGGATTTTTTAATTTTAAACATCAATAATCTTAACTGACATCTATTCCGAATGCCATTTTAGCACCCCACCCTATCAGAAATGAAATCAATGCCACAGATAAACTGATTGTTGCCATTTCCGTAAACTTAGGCCAAAATTTTTCTGATTTAACTGTTGCAATATAATAATTGAAAACAAAAACCAAAAACACAACAATTCCAATCATACAAAACAATGCCGGTACAAATAAATTTTCAGTGAATAACAAATATGGCATCACCAAAAATACTACTGTCACCAAATACGCTATACCGGTATAAAAACTTGCTTTAAGAGCATTGGGATTACCATCTGCTCTTTCAGCCAAATAGTTCGAAGCAGCCATAGACAACGTTGCAGCTATTCCGGTAATTATACCGGCCATAGCAATCAAAGTTGTATTCATTAACACAAATGTCAAACCCGCTATTGTTCCTGTAAGCTCAACTAAAGCATCATTAAGTCCCAATACCATAGCTCCCACATAGTTTAACCGTTCTTCATCAAGCATTTCAATTAATTTTTTTTCATGTTCCAATTCATCGGCAATGATTTTCTTAACTTCCGGAATTTCTTTTTCTAACTGTTTTAATCCTGCCACTCCGTCATACTCATTCAGCTCCAAAGACTTTATTACAAATGTATATCCCAATACCCATAACAATAACTTATACCACCAGATTTTAAACATATTAGGTTTTACATCTGTTTGAGTATATTGTTTCCAAATATTAGCATGAGAAGCTTCATCATGAGACATTTTAAGCAACTTCTCACGTTCTTTTATATCCTTAACTTTTGTAGCAAAATAAGCATAGATAATGGCACTTGTCAGTTCTTCTCGCTGAAAACCGAGCATTAATTTATAAGATTTTGCCGAATACTCTGATTTTTTCATAAATAAAACTCCTTTAATCTGAAAAACACATGATTAAAGCAAACATATTCTAAAGATATAGTCAAGAGTTTCTATCTGCCTTGTTTGTTTTTATAACCACGAATATCTGCCAGATATTTTCCTTCTATTATTTTCTTATATCTTTTTTTTATATCTCTCTCCCACGCAGTTCCTTTTTCAAAAACATCTTTCGTAAGAGCAACTGCTGAGCGAACAAGCAAACATTTTTGAGCTAATTCTCTACACAACGGATATGTTCCGTCTTTATCAGGATTTATTCCTTTCGCTCGATGCTTATCTTCCAGCTTTTTAATATCGTGTAAAACATTAAAATTACATTGTTCATAAGCTTGAGCATTTATCTTTTGAATATTAAGCTTATGAATATAGATAGCATTATTCAATACCGCCTTATCCCCTTCTGTATCAGCTTTATAAAACAACTCTTGTTTTGCTCTGGCTTTTTCATACTCCAAATGAGTTAAAATATCCGCATTATAAAATTGAACATCTGTTTTATATTGAATTTCCACATAAAATTGCCCTGATTTCGGAATATTTATCATCAAATAATTTTTATTATCACGATAATTTTGACTATTTTTATAAAATTCTTCAGCATTTGCGGCATCATTATCCAAATATTTGCTAGATCTGGAACTTTTAAGTACTTTTCCGGTTTCAAAGGTATTTTTAAATATACTATCCACATCATCATATCTTGGAGCCAATATTGAGCATCTCAAAATATCTTTCATTCGTTCAATTGGTTTGCGCAACTTTCTTTTATCTAAATCATCCAGATATTTTCCGTATTTGAGTTTTTCAAGCTCTTTTTTACGCTCCATATCATATTTACCGCCTATTTTTACTTTATCTATTGCCCTATGCACATCTTTCATCATCGGCATAACAATTTGAATAGTTATTTTTTCACCTTTACTACCCGGAAATTTATTTTCAACTCTCCATGGAGCATCTATATCATACTCATAAATCATTGTTGTATCCGGACCGACATGCTCATCAAAATATGGAGTATCTTCGTCAACTTTTCCTTCTAATAAATTTATATATTTAACATTTTTAGGCTCAGCTCCTAATAATTCATTAAGATTTGTTTTTAACCCCTCATAAAGCTCATAACTGTTTTGGTAATAATTTATCAGAAAATCTCTGGTTTCAATGTTGATTTCACCATTAACAAAACTTTTTTCGATTATTTGTATATTTTCAATATCTTTTTTCTTATATTCTTCAACCAATTCATCTCGTGTCAAATCCAAACGGGGGCGTCCATATTCACTGGCTTTATCTGCATTATTTATTATATCGATACGATTATCAACCGTATCTTGAGGAATTTTCACTTCTTTTTCAACATCGGTACTTAACTTAATTCTATCAGGATTACTAAATTCTTGTTCTATCATCATCTTATTCTTGTCTTTTAATACACCAATATTCAAATTGTATCATACTATTATTCGAACAACAAGCACAAAAAAACTCAGCCGTAAAAAGCTGAGTTTTTTAAATTGACTAAAACACTAATATAAGTGCTTAGCTCTTAATTTTTGCAAAGCAATCGCAAACAAAGCGATACCAGCAAAGATACCGGCAGTAAAGAATGCAATCTCTGCAACTTTCAGGTTACCATTAAAACCGGCTATCCAAAAAACTACAATTCCCAACATTGATAGTATCAATGATATAATCTTAATTTTTTGCATATTTATTCTGGTTTTATTTACGAGAGTGTGTGTCCTTTGGCACGTTCCTTCTCTCTTTTAAAATTAATAATTTAATAAAATAAACTAAACCTAACTTTATAACAAAAATACTTATATCACAAAATTCAATCTTATTCAAGCCCTAATCACACAATTAGCCAAAAATTATTACAATTTTTATCAATAAAAAAAATCAATACTATTAAACAACTGCATAATCTAACTTTTTTACTTTCTTTTTAATAAAATCTGTTCTAGATTTTATGATATGACACTTAATTGTGTCTGGTAGCCAAAAGAAATGAGCTTATAAAACGCTTATTCTTTTTATTGCAATTAAAAGAAGGAAGTTGAAAGATATGAAAAAAAACTTATTAATGACAACTGCATTGGTAGCAACCATAAGTTCTGCCAATGTTGTTGCCGCAGATCTCAACATATCTGAAGATATGAACGTTATTCAAAATGTTGAAACAGATGAAAACGGTATTATCACCAATTTCGGCAGTTTTAACAATATTATAAAATCAGATGATGGTAATATTAATATTTCAGCAGGAACTATTAATACAAAGAGCCAAAGCGCTGCCATAGAACACTCAGGAAACGGAGATATTAACATTTATGGCTCTGCAACAATTAATGGTAAGAATGTTGAAGGATTACTTCCTGATACCGATGCTGAGGGTGAATACTATAAAACACATGGCAATACCATTGTTCATATCGGTAACGGTAATATAAACATTTCCGGTGGCAAATTAAATCTAACCGATGCCGGAATGTTTAAATTAGGCGGTTGTGATGCCGGATATGGCAACAATTGTCCTGATGGTGGAGAAGATGTCACAGGTGATATTAACATCTCAGGAGGAGAACATAATTTCAACGCTTCTGAAAATTATAGTAGCAATAGCATTAACATAACCGGTGGTTCCATTATCATGACCAACGAAAGCACTTTGGAAGCCGGAGACGATAGAACTAGCGTTGCAAATGATTCTAATATCTTAATTCAAAATGCTACCATAAAAATGACAAATTCAGATATAGAAGCAACCGGAAACATTAATCTTAAAAATGCTGATATATCATCATCAACAACTTATGAAGATGACATGTATGGCATTTATGCTTTAGGTAATGTTGAGATTGATGGTGGAAATACCGAATTAAATAATTCATACATTACTGCTGATGGAAGTTTGAATTTTAATAATGCGAATTATAAAGCTATTGATAGTGATGCAACAACTAGAGGTACTATTGTTATAAACAATGGTACAATAACCAACCAAAACGCTGACTTAGAAACTTTCCAAAACATAAATATCAGCGGTGGTACATTAGATTTAACAGATTCTTCAGACTTGACAGCATTAGAAGGTATTGAAATCACAGGTGGAACAATCAATGTAGATGATGGTGAAATCTGGTCACTTGGAGATATCAATCTTAAAGGTGGTAATATTAACCTCACCAATAGATCTACTATAAACACTTTGCCTGAAAATATGGATGAAATTTTTAATAATATCTCCGCTCCGACTGACGGAAATATTAATATTGATGGCGCTAAAGTCTCTCTGTCAGATAGCGGTCTTATGACTTTAGGTGATTTAACTATTAAGAGCGGATCTTTGAACATTATAAATAATGATTCCACAAACATTGATAACAGAGAAGAAATGTATCAGGTTGTCGGTAGCACCAATGTTACAGGCGGAACATTATCTTTATCAGATGTTGAAGCCACCTCAGATAGCATTAATATAAGCGGTGGTGAAGTTGTTTTAGGAAACAATGTTGACTTTACTAATGATAACCTTAGTAGTACTTTTACTCTTACCGGTGGCAAAATTACCATGAATGGTTCAGAAAATGTAATTGGTACAAATCATGGTGACGGCTATGACATCACAAGCGGTAAATTCATAATGAATGGTGGAAGCATTGATGTTAACGGTAAAGGCACCAACTATATTGAAGGTGGAAACATTTCTGTAAGTGGTGGCAACATTAATATTGCTCAAAATTCAACTCTTACATCTGTTGCAACAATAACCGCAGATGAACAAATTGATAAAATTTCTACAATAAAATTAACAGACACAGGTACCATTAACCTATCCGGTAAGTTAAATTCACATATTGACGGAAACGGACTGGTTAACATTAAAACGTCTTCTGCATTAATTGATGGTGACATTAATGGTTCTAATATTACA
>SUUR01000046.1 GCA_015062435.1 Alphaproteobacteria bacterium
CAATATGGTTCATGTTGCAGATGTAATTATGATTCTGCCTGTGATGATGAAAGTCCTTATGGAACAGCTTTTGGACTAACATATGAAGGTGCTGAACTGTTTTTAGAAGATGAAGAAGCTGTATTTGGTGCAAGATGCTATATAGAAGGTTGTGATGCTGACGGCACTTACGGTATATATTGCTACTATTAAAAACTGTATGAAAACCTTAGGGTTGTTATGACAAACAACCCTAAGGTCTTAATTAACGACTCTTTGTAAGCTATCAATACGAGGAAGAACCGAGTTTTCAATTATAAATGATATTGTTTTTTCAACCATTGAATCCGCTGAATTTATGGCAGATACAATCTCGTCAGTATCAGTATCTTTAGTTAATTTGTTTTCCAAGCTCTTATAAACACCAGCAAGATCCGCCATAGAATCTATAACTTCGGCTAAGAATGCCGGTAATTTAAGATCTTGTTTTCCACCCCAAAATCCTTCAATAAAACCATGTTCTACTTCTGCAAAACGGCGTTGACAATAATATGATAAATTTTTGAATGATAACTTCTCAAGTTTAAGTTTATTATTTTTTATTTTTGCAAAAACATCATCCCAAAGTCCCATAAAAAATTTAAAAAACAAATCAGCTTCATCTTTTGTTTGCAAGCGTGGTGCTTGTCCTGCCGGCCAAAATGAAGATATCACATCTGTCGGACGCAACTCTAAATTAGGACTGCAAATTGCTCCGGCAAACCTCATTTTTATAACCTCAAGAGGTGTCAGACAATTGTAGTGTTCTAACATTTTAATCATTTTTTCATCGCCAATATATTTGTTTTCTTGCATTTTATGGTACTTTGTTTATAGTGTTAAAAAATTACTTGTAATGTAGCGGAGTTTTTTTAATTGTCCAGTCATAAAATTATAAATATATTGCTGTTAGTAATATTTTTGAGTTCTTGTTCTCAGTTCAGACCTTTTGTGGATAGGCGACGAGAAGCCGGAGTCAAAAACATATCTCAACTATATAAAGGGGCATCCACACCTAAAGAACCTGCAATATGTTATAATAGTTTATATACACCATATGCAGATGTAAAAAAACTGGCTGATAATGTTTGTATTACTGAAGAAACCGGCACACATGCCGTTCCCGTAAAACAAACATACTTTACTTGTCGACTACTTGTACCCAATCACTTTTATTTTAAATGTAAAAAATAAGGAATGTTCATGTCTATTTCATTAGAAAACTCTCTTAACCAAAAAATGGTTGATATTTTTAATTCCCTCTCATTGGATCCGAAATTTGCGTTTGTTAAAGTATCTGATCGTCCTGATTTGAGTGACTTTCAGTGTAATGGTGCTTTGGCTTTGGCAAAAACCGAAAAGAAAAATCCTCGTGAAATTGCTACCCAAATAGCATCTGAACTTGAAAAAGATTCTGCTTTTTCTAAAATTTCGGTTGATGGTCCGGGTTTCTTAAACCTCACATTATCTGATGACTTCATTGCACAAGTAATGAATGAGACCTCAAAAGATGAGCGTTTTGGTGTTGCTAAAACGACGAATCCCAGAAAAATTGTTATGGATTTTGGTGGGCCTAATGTTGCAAAAGCTTTACATGTAGGGCATTTGCGTTCAGCAGTTATCGGTGAATCAATCAGAAGAATCGAAGTTTTTGCAGGACATGAAGTTATATCCGATGTTCATTTGGGTGACTGGGGAACACAAATGGGTATGATATTATCGGAAATTATTTTGCAAGATGGTGACTTGTCTAAAACTCAAACTTATAATATTGAAGAAATATCTTCTTTTTATAAAAAAGCCAATATCAGATGCAAAGAAGATGAAAATGCAAAAGAAAAAGCACGTCAAATCACAGCAGAACTCCAAAATGGAAATCCTGAATATGTTAAAGCTTGGCAACACCTAAGACAGGAATCCTTAAATGCTATTAAGCAAAACTATGAGATTTTAGATGCTAATTTTGATATGTGGTTAGGTGAAAGTGATGCGCATCAAACTTGTGGTGAAGTCGTTAAAATGGCTGAACAACAGGGATTATCTGAAGTTGATGATGGTGCAACAATTATGCGTTTGGCAGATGATTCAAAACCTCCGGTAATATTAGTAAAAAGTGATGGTGGTTTCGGATATCAATTAACCGATATTGCAACTATAAAAATGCGAGTAGATGACTTGAAAGCACAAGAGATTATCTATGTGGTAGATAAACGTCAATCTTTACATTTTGAGCAAATTTTTGAAGTTGCCGAAAAATTGCAATTGGCTCCGAATGTTTGTTTTAAGCATGTCGGGTTTGGCACAGTTAACGGAGCTGATGGTAAACCATTTAAAACTCGTGACGGAGGTGTTATGAATCTTGAGGACTTGATTAACATGTCCTTAGACAAAGTCAGAGAATCTTTACCGGAAAATGCTGACGGATATACTGCAGATGATATTAATCAAATGGCTAAACAAATTGCTATCGGTGCGATTAAATTTCAAGATCTAAAAAACAATACCGGTTCCGGATATATTTTTGATATTGATGATTTTGCAAAATTTGAAGGAAAAACCGGCCCATATATTCAATATGCAATTGCCCGTATCAATTCTATCTTAAGAAAGTCAGAGTTAGCTCCATCTGATGTTGTTATAACCAATAAAGAAGAACGAGATTTAGCTCTGAAAATTGCTCAATTAAACAGTGTTATTATGAGAGCAGAAGCTGAAAAGGAACCCAGTATAATTTCTGATTATACATATAATCTGGCACAAGTGTTCTCCAGTTTTTATAACGCATCTCCCATTATGAACGAAGAAGATAAAAACAAAGCGTCTTCTCGACTGAGATTAGCAAAATTAGTTAGAGATATTTTAACTTTGAATCTTTATCTTATGGGGATAGAGGCTCCGGAGGCAATGCTTAAAAAATAACAATAATTGAGGCGAAAGATGTTAAACAAAATATCATCATTAAAGGCTCTGATTTCGCCATTAACCGCATTCTTTGCCGGAACAATTTTTGTTAGTGCTGCATATGGGTTATTAAACTCTACACTTGCAATTAATTTGACAGACGCCGGAGTTAATACATTTTACTCCGGTATCATATTGTCGATGTATTATGTAGGGTATATTTTTGCTACAATTAATTCTTATAAAATAATCAATACTGCTGGTCATATAAGAGCATTTTCTGCTTATGTATCTATATTATCAGCTTTAGTTTTAATGCATTCTCTCTATATCAATGCTTGGTATTGGGGAATATTGAGACTATTGGAAGGATATTGTATGGCTTCTGCAATAATTTGTTTGGAAAGTTGGCTAAACACAAGAGCTAACAATCAAAACAGAGGTTTGATAATGTCTTTGTATATGATAACCACATATTTGGGAGCTGCTTCCGGTCAATTAATGCTCAATATACCTGATAAGTACGGTTTTATTTTGTTTATGGTTATTTCCATATTATATTCAGTTGCTTTAGTTCCGATTTCTTTAACCGCTTTACCATCTCCGGATATCAGTAAGCACAAGCAAATGTCGCTTTGGACATTATATAAAATCGCACCGGTTGGAGTTGTCGGTTGTATCGTCAGCGGGATAATGGTTGGCGGAGTTTATACTTTGGGTACAATATATGCTCAAAGTAGCGGATTATCGTTGTATAATGTATCATTATTTATGTTTTTTGCGATAACCGGAGGTATGTTAGCTCAATTTCCCATTGGAAGATTATCCGATAAATTTGACAGACGTTTTGTTATGATGTGGACATGCGGAGGGGTATTTTTTATCTTGCCATGGATACATATTTTTATCTCAGGAACTATTGTAGAACTTATTCCCTCTGCTTTGTTGCTAGGAAGCGGTACGTTCATTTTGTATCCGATTTGCGTATCTCATGTTAATGATAAGATCGCAGATGATGAACGTGTTGAAGCGGCAGGGTTATTATTGATGCTACAAAGTTTGGGAATGATTATCGGACCAATTGCTATATCATATATTATGCAACAATTCGGTTCTATTTTCTTTTTGATATCCTTATCATCTGCAAGCGGATTTTTTGTATTATTTGCATTCAAACATATATCTTTTAAACATGATGTCGGATATAAAAATATTACTCCGACAGATCCTATGCCAATATCACCAACTCATATTTATCCTGAATTGGCTAAAAACGATACGTTAATTGATAAAGCAAAATCGTTATTCATACATAAAAATGATAAGTAAATATTTGTAATTAACAATTTGTTCCATAGTTAGCGCACATGTATGTCTTGGTCATGCAACTCATATTGCGTGAATCATTTGCATATCCATCTTCACAAGAACAATTTGCATAGCTAACATTACATGGACAATATTCTATAATAACATGTTTTTCTGCACAGACAATAACAATAAACAGAAAATAACCGCTATGCACCTAACTCCGGACATGGTAAACCTCCTATAAGCATACACAAGAATTAATATAACAGCTAAAATCTGGAGTGTTAGTCAACTATTAAGACGAGTGGACGAATTAGGATTTATGATGATTTGAAAATTCGTCCAACCTTTTTATATACTTAAAGTTACAGATGCTGTTTAAGCTTTGTGACCTTACAAGCATATATTCTTATATTTTATCCAAATTCTATACTTGTGAAACATCTTAAACAGCATCTCTGTAAACTTGAACGAGATACTCCGGTCAAGCCGGAGTATGACAAAGAAAAAATAATGGAGCCAGAAAGATGAATAA
>SUUR01000014.1 GCA_015062435.1 Alphaproteobacteria bacterium
TCAAAGCCGGAACTTTGTTTCTCTTCACTTTTGGTGTTCGTGATTTACGAATTAACTGATTAATTGTAGGCATCACAATTTCCTTAAAGTATTGATTATTAACAAAAATACTCATCAAAGCCGTGTAATCAAGGCACACAAAGCACCTCAACATCTTTAATTGAGTCTCGGCACAATAGACTCAGAATGCCATAAAGTCAATACTTTTTTACAAAATTTTGAGTCTAAAAATCATTAATCATTCATTTACTTTTAACACCTAAAGTAATCATAGATTCATTTTTATTTTTTCAACTAAAAAACATTTTGAGTCTATTTGAGTCAAAAAAAATGAATATTACTTTGGTCTATTTCTTGCATAACAATTAAAAAAAACTTGCCTTTTAAAAATATACTCTTAGGATTTCCCTATAATATTTATAGGAGATTCCGTAGTCATGCCTCTTGAACAAGATGTTACCTGTGCAAAACGCACTATTAATAAAGAAATCGAAGCTCTCCGTTGTATGGAAGCAGATTTAAACCAGTCACTTTCTGATGCTTTAGACATTATGCAAAAAGCAACAGGACGTATTATCATCACCGGAATGGGAAAATCAGGACATATCGGTTCCAAAATTGCGGCAACACTAGCCTCAACTGGAACCCCCTCATTTTTCATTCACCCTGCCGAAGCCAGTCACGGCGATCTTGGTATGCTGACTGAAGATGATGTTGTTCTGGCGATATCCAACGGCGGAGAATCAAAAGAGCTGTCTGATATTTTAATTTATTGCAAACGTTATGGCATTCCTTTGATATCCATGACCAAAAATCCGGACAGTACCTTAGGTAAAGCTGGTGATGTTTTGCTTAAACTCCCCAACTATGAAGAAGCTTGTCCCTTAGGTATGGCACCTACTTCATCTACCACTGCCACTTTGGTACTTGGAGATATTTTGGCTGTATGCCTGATGGAACGCAAGGGTTTTTCCAAAACAGACTATAAAAAACGCCACCCCGGTGGAAAACTCGGAGCTATGTTGCTGAAAGTTTCAGACCTGATGCACAAAAATGATGATATTCCGGTAGTAAATGAAGATGCATCTATGCAAGATGCTGTTTTAACAATGTCCTCAAAAATGTTAGGATGCGTAGGAATAACCAGCCGTCAAGGTGAACTTATCGGAATTATTACCGATGGTGATTTACGCCGTTGTATGTCTGCTAACATTATGTCACAAAAAGCCACTTCGGTTATGACACACAATCCTAAAATTATAGATGCAGATACTCTTGCCGTAGAAGCTCTGAAAATCATGAATAATACCGGCAACGGTATTACTCAACTTTTTGTGCTTGATGATCTCAAAAAACCAATCGGAGTAATCCATATTCATGATTGTTTACGAGCCGGAGTTGCATAACGATTATGGACATAAATCAACTGGACAATTATTTTAACAATGCTTCCAAAAAATTGAAAAAAAACAACTCTAATTTCAATAAATATTCACGCATTGTAAAACTTACAAAACTGGCTTTCCCCGCAATAGCCGCATTGCTTATCGGTACATTATTACTATATCCGGTAATAAATAAAGATGTCAGAGACTTCCAGTTAGATATTACGCTACCTAAAAAAGGAGAGCTTGAAAAACTTCATATTACCAACACTACATTTTACGTTACGGATAAAAACAACAAAGTCAGTAATTTTATTGCCAGTAATGTTGATGAAACAAGTCCGGGATCGAAACTGATAAAACTCACTAAACCGGAAGGTATAATTCCGCAAGATGATGAGCGTTGGATAAACATCAAAGCTCCAACAGGATTTTTCAATCAAAACAAAAATTTACTTGAATTGCAAAAAGATATTGATGTATTTTACAGTGAAGGAATGACTTTAAACACCACATCTGCATTTTATGATTTTAATTCTGCACGAGGATATGGTGATGCCCCCATCACCGGACAAGGTTTTTTAGGAGATTTCAGCTCTCAAGGATTTGAAATCATCTCTCAAGATGACATTTTAATATTAAAAGGCAAAACATCTATAAATATCAAAGAGGAAAGCTTAAAAAAATGAAATTGATAGTAAGCTTATTTGTTTTATTTTTTGCAACTTCTGCTTATTGTGAAGACATCAATATCACAGCAGATAAAAAAGTCGAATGGCATCAAAAAACCCAAAAAATGGTTGCCATTGGCAATGCAGTTGCTTCCAAAGGCGGTATGAGTATAAAATCAAACACCCTCACCGGATATTATCAGGGAGGCAACAAACAAACCAAAGGCAAAATCAAACAAGTTATAGCCAACGGAAATGTAAAGATGCACACTCCCAGAGCAGATGCCTTTGGAGACAATTTAGATTATAATCTTGAAACAGATACCGCAATATTAATCGGTAATCCGGCCCAAATTAAAACTGATAAAGAAACTATTTCAGCTCAAAAAAACATAACTTATTATCCATCGGAACAAAAAGCAGTAGCCATTGGAAATGTTTCTGCCACAGATAAACAAGGAAACCAAATATTTTCAGACAAAATGGTTGCTTACTTCAAAAAGGATAAATCAGCTGAAGATAGTATGTCTCTTGATAAAGTGAATATTTTCGGCAATATTAAGATTATAACTCCTGATGCTGAAGTCACAGCCGATAAAGGCTCCTATTTACCGTCTTCCGGCTTAGTCAAATTATTTAACAATGTAATCATCAATCAACAAGGCAATATCCTCAAAGGCGATAAAGCTGAAACCAACCTAAACACAGGAATAAGCAAGCTTATAGCTAAAGATAAACAAAGTAAAGTTATGGGGGTATTTAAAGAGAAAAAACAATGATAAATCATAATTCAGAATCAAAATTAGAAGTTTTTAACATCGGAAAAAAATACAAAAATCGTCCGGTTTTACGCAATGTTTCTCTCAATGTAAAAAGAGGTGAAGCTGTCGGCTTGCTTGGCCCCAATGGTGCCGGAAAAACTACATGCTTTTATTGTGTAACCGGATTAATCACACCTGACTACGGAGATGTTCACATAGATGGACAAGATATAACCAATTTACCCATGTATCGCCGTGCACGCATGGGGATAGGATATTTACCGCAAGAAGCTTCAATTTTTCGTTCTTTAAGCGTTGAAGATAATATAAAATCAATTCTTGAATTGGTTTTTGAAGATGAAAGTCAACGAGAAAATATGCTGGAAGAATTACTTAATGAATTTTCCATCGCTCACTTAAGAAAATCACCGGCAATAGCTCTCTCCGGAGGAGAACGCCGTCGCTTAGAAATAGCCAGAGCACTTGCCAGTCAACCGCATTATATCTTGCTTGATGAACCGCTAGCAGGTATAGACCCTATTGCTGTCGGTGAAATCAGAAACTTAGTATCACAACTCAAACACCGGGGGCTTGGTGTATTAATTACGGATCACAATGTCAGAGAAACACTTGATATTACAGATAGAGCTTATATCTTACATGGAGGCACTGTTTTAATGGAAGGGAATCCTGAAGAAATCGTTGCCAGTAAAGAGGTAAGAAAAGTTTACCTCGGTGATAACTTTTCAATGTAATTTGGAATCGTACAATGGCTATCAGCCCCAGATTGGAAATTAAGCAATCTCAATCGCTGTTAATGACACAGCAACTCAGGCAAGCCATAAATCTTCTTCAACTGAACAACATTGAACTAAATGAAGTTATTGAACACGAATTGGAAAAGAATCCGCTTTTAGAAAGAGAAGAAGACTATCTATCATCTCAAACAGAGGATTTACCAACAACCATTGATGATATAAATAATCAAGAAGATCTTCAAAGTGAAGAATTTCTTTCAGACATTGATTATAGTCAAACTTTTGATGACTATGGCAGTGATAGTGAAAGCTATCAAATTTATGATACATCTGATTGGCAAAATTCAAATTTAAACAAAGATGCCGGAAACAGTGACCCTGACTTTGATTATTGTCAACAACGCCTACAAGATCACAAATCTTTATATCGATATCTTGAAGAACAAATATCTGCCAAATTCAGTTCGCAGAGTGATAAAATGATAGCCCAACGTTTAGCGGAAAAATTAGATGCTGCCGGATATTTTCGTGGTGATACTTTAGATATTTCCCAACAACTGAAATGTTCTCAACAGCGAGTAGACAATATCCTTAAACAACTACAAGATTTTGAACCCTCAGGTATTTTTGCTCGCAATCTTAGTGAATGTTTAAAAATACAATTACAAGATAAAAATATATATGACCCGTCTATTGCCATACTTCTGGATAACCTCCCATTGCTTGCTGATGGAAAGATTAAAGAACTACAAAAAAAATGCTCAGCCTCACACGAAGATATCTTAAGTATGATATCTGATATAAAAGCCCTCAACCCTAAGCCCGCAAGTGATTGGAATCACGATATAACATCTTACATAATACCAGATGTTTATGTAAGAAAAAACAAAAACGGTAATTACCGTATTGAACTAAATCACGCCTCACTTCCTAAGGTACTGATAAATCACAACTATTATTCAGAAATTTCTCGCACGGATAAAAATGCCAAAAAATTTCTGAAGGAACAACTAAGCTCCGCCAATTTTTTAATTAAAGCTTTACACCAAAGATCCACGTCGCTACTACGCGTCAGTGAAGAACTTGTTCGCACCCAACAAGATTTCTTTGATTACGGAATAGAACATCTCAAACCGCTAAATCTGAAAGATATTGCCTATAACCTTGAATTGCATGAAAGTACCGTAAGCAGAATTACCAATAATAAGTACATGCACACCCCGAATGGGATTTTTGAATTAAAATTTTTCTTTTCCGGAGCCGCCAACTCCTATATCGGCCAAGAAGATATTTCCATTATAACCATCAAACATAAGATCAAACAAATCATCAACAATGAAGATAAAAACAAGATTCTGTCTGATGATAAAATATCAGAAATTCTTGCTCAAGAAGGAATAAAAATAGCACGTCGAACTGTCGCAAAATATAGAGAATCTCTAAATATACCGACTTCTGCCGAGCGCAAACGCCAAGCCTCTAAACTCTAATATCATTTGCTTATTAATGACTTTTATGTTGACTTTGTTAAAATAAAACTGTATTTCTTTGAATACTTGAGCTATACTAAAACTCTAAGAATAAAAACAACAAAATTTTAATAATATTTTGCAAGGAAGAATTATGAAAATTACATTATCTGGCAATCAAGTTGACATTGGTGACCGTTTACGTAGCCATGTTGAAGAAAACGTTCTCAACGCTGTTAACAAGTACTTTCCGTCCCCTGTTAGCTGCAATGTTGTATTTAATAAAGTTAAAGACAGCTTTACTGCCGAAGTAACTGTTCATCCTGCTAAAAACATTATTCTTAAAGGCACAGGAACAGCTGGCGATCCTTATTCTGCTTTTGATGACGCCAACACTCATATTGCTACTCGTCTTCGTCGTCATAAAACCAAGCTCAATGACCACAAAGGCAAAACCGGCATGGCAGAAATCGCCAACGAAGCAGTATTTTCATTGAACGAAGAAGCTGAAGAAATTGACATTGACGATGCTCCGCTCACAATTGCTGAGTTAGAAGCTAATATTCCTGTTTGTACAGTATCTGAAGCTGTTATGTACATGGATTTAAACGATGAAGTTGCTCTAATGTTCAAAAATGCTGCCACCGGTAAATTCAATATGGTATACCGTCGCAAAGATGGCAACATCGGTTGGGTAGAACCCAAATCTGAAAATTAATTTGATAAGGCTGCAAACTTATGAACATTTCTGATACTATGACCGAAAAAAATATTTTTATCGGTATAAAATCAAACACTAAACGAGAATTCATGCAAGATTTGTCTGCTAAAATAGCTGAAGCTATCAATTTGGATTCTCGAACTGTATTTGATACTTTTATGGAAAGAGAAAATCTTGGTTCTACGGGTTTTGGAGGAGGCACAGCACTTCCTCATGGTCGTTTTGTAGGACTGAATAAAGTTCAAGCCTTTTTTATCAAACCTTCCGCACCTTTAGATTTTGATGCGATAGACAACAAACCGGTTGATTTGGTATTTGCCCTTCTTTCTCCGGAAGATAACGGGGCAGATCACCTCACCGCCTTAGCTAAATTATCCAGAATCTTAAAAGATGAAACAATATGTAACAAACTACGAAAGATAGATCGTCCTGTTGAGTTGTTTGCTCTTTTGAATGAAGGTTAAAATCATATAAATTTCAATCCCCTGATAAATTCAGGGGATTTTTTAATTAACACAACAAGGTTCTAAATTATTTTGCTTTGCAACCCAGAAAGCAAATTCTTTGGTTTCAGTAGAGGCTATTTGCTCACCATTAGCATCATACACATACCACATAGTTTTTCCATCACACAAATTTGACTTAACAAAAACCAAATTTTCATCTTTCCACAATTGCCATTCAGGTTTTCTAACCAAATCTATTTTATTTATAGTCATTTTTTTCTTCCTATTTATTATTTAGAAACAATTTATGATTATAATCTTAAATAATCGCTAATAATGTATAAAAAGGTTAATCAGATGTTTGTAAGCTTGAATCGTAAAGTTATATATAGCATTTTGTTTTTATTTCTAGTAGTCACCACTATTTTTGCTTCTACTTTTTACATTATATACGGCAACAAAATTCAAAATGAACAATTAGCCAGCATTCAACGAAACCAACAATACATTGACCTTTTATATAAAAACATCAACATGACCAATGAATTTAGGCAAATTCTTAATTCATATCCGAACATACAAATTTCTCCGACTTTAAGTAATACTCTTCATCTAACTCACTATGAAGAACAGCTTCGTTCAGAACAAAAACGCATATCTGAAATGCTCAAAATTTACGAACAACGCTATAATGCCATACAAGAAAGTCTGAATATTTTTGGAATCAGCTCCATTTTAATAATTTTCATTATATTTTTTGTCGGATTGTTAATCAGCAAATGGATTCTGAACCCTATAAATAAAATTTCGGCTGTTTCAGAAAAAGTTTCTGCCGGAGACATATCCGTCAGAATAAAGAACATCAAAAAATCCATATTTATGGATGAATTGGATAAGCTCATTCTGACATTTAATCAAATGTTGGACAATTTACAAAATGTAATATCTCAAATTAAAGATAAAGAAACATTTTTACAATCCCTCATTGACAGTATCCCTGATGGTATTCGTGTTATAGACAAGAAATACAATATTATAGTAGCTAACAAAGCATACTACAAACAAGTAGGTAAAGCACAAATCAATTGCAAAAAATGCTATGAAGCATCTCAAAAGCTGTCATCACCTTGCAACCCTGATACATTTCAATGTCCGGTTAATGATATTTTGTTTCAACGCAAAAAGAACCTTAACGTTATTCAACAATTTTGTCATGCCCCTAACCGTCACCTTTCAATAAATGCAGCACCAATGTACCATTCAGGAAAAGTAGAATATGTAGTTGAAGCCATTCGAGATCTAAGTGAAGACATAAATTTTTCGCATCAGCAAAAGATTTCATCTCTAGGCTTTTTATCAACATCAATTGCTCACGAAATAAAAAACCACTTAGGAGCACTACGTTTATTATTAGAACGAATTCTTGACAAATTTTATGCCGATAAAGATGACTCAGATGAAATTAAAAGTAATTTACTTATGATTTATTCTGAACTTGTCAGTTGTATAGATGTTCCGGAAAGATTATTAAAATTAACCAGAAATTCATCAGAAATATCTCAACAAATTAACATTTCAGACTGCATATCTGATGTTGTAAATCTTCTTGACTTTGAAGCTAAAAGTTTAGGAATATCTATTGAGCTATCCTTTCCAAACACAGATTTATACATCATCGGAAACGAAGCGGATTTTAAAATGGTCGTCATAAACATTATTTTAAACGCACTAAAAGCAATGAACAACAATGGCATACTTACCATAAACATCAAACGCAACAAAGCCAAAAACATCATTATCAGTTTTACAGATACCG
Organism: Alphaproteobacteria bacterium; assembly: GCA_015062435.1. Classification (GTDB taxonomy): domain Bacteria; phylum Pseudomonadota; class Alphaproteobacteria; order RF32; family CAG-239; genus CAZU01. The sequence goes on from SUUR01000014.1 coordinate 8,028, forward strand.
GCGTAGGTATTGCTCCGGAAAACATTCACCGTATTTTTGATCCGTTTTTCACCGGCTCAACCAACAACATAAAAAAAGGAACAGGATTAGGACTATCCATTGCCAAAACCATCGTAGAAAAGATTGGAGGCAATATCAGCGTCAGCAGTACACTTGGTTCAGGAAGTTGCTTCACCTTATCATTCCCCCCAATAAAAACTGTTGCAAAAAAATAAATCAGGGTTTATTAATAATCCAAATCAACCAAATAAGGACTGTTTTATGAGTAAAGAAGAACTATTAGAATTTAGTGGTGAAGTTATCGAAAAGTTACCCAATGCCATGTTTCGTGTAAAACTAGAAAATGGTGTAGAAATATTAGCCCATACTGCCGGAAAAATGCGTAAATTTCGCATTCGTGTCATGGTAGGAGATAAGGTTGATATTGAAATGACACCTTATGACCTCACTAAAGGTCGCATAACATTTCGCCACAAAGAATAAAAAAATAAAAACCGCCGATTGGCGGTTTTTATTTTAATACCTATATTTTCTTGACCATTTTTGCAAAGGTTAACCCTTGTTCTTCAAAAATATCTCCTTCTTGGCTAAAACCACATTTTTCATAAAAATGCACCGCAGTTAATCTGGCATGCATTATCACATTTTCATACCCAACTTCTTTTGCTCTGTTCAATGCATAATCAACCATTGCACGCCCGATACCTTCACGTTGATACTTATTTTCCACACACACTTCCATCAATCTTACTGTATTGTTGTCAATAGGAGCCAACATCAATCCTCCGATTAATTTATCATCTAAAGCTTCGACACACCCGATATGCAAATAATTTATCTCATTAGCCCGATACGCATCTAAAAATTTTAATCCTAGAGGCTCCAATAATATTTTATATCTGAGTTCCACCAATTCGTCATAACGGGTAGAGCCGAAATCTACATCAATCATTTTTCTCATGATTCTCCTCCCTGAAACAATAATAACATTGATTATAGCTCATTAAATGCCATATAGTCAATCCATAGATACATAGATTAATAAAAATTTGAGTTGCGAAATTTTAAAATTCGGATATTTTCAATATAAATACAACCATCAAAGAAATAAGACATGACACAATACGATTTAAATAAAATAAGAAACTTTGCAATTATCGCTCATATTGATCACGGAAAATCAACTTTGGCAGATAGGCTCATCGAAACTTGCGGAGGTCTGGAAAAAAGAGAAATGACCGAACAGGTTTTAGACAATATGGATATAGAAAAAGAACGAGGCATCACCATCAAAGCTCAAACCGTACGCCTTAATTATCAGGCACAAGATGGTAACATTTATCAACTTAACCTCATAGACACCCCCGGACACGTTGATTTTTCATATGAAGTTTCACGTTCACTGGCATCTTGTGAAGGATCAATTTTAGTTGTAGATGCCACACAAGGTGTTGAGGCTCAAACACTTGCAAACGTATACCTTGCTATCGACAATAATCACGAGATTATTCCGGTGCTCAACAAAATAGATTTACCATCAGCAGATCCTGATAGAGTAAAAACGCAAATAGAAGATGTCATTGGTATAGATGCATCATCTGCAATTGAAACATCAGGAAAATCAGGACTTGGAGTCCCGGAACTTTTGGAAGCTATTGTTACTCAACTTCCGGCTCCGCAAGGTGACCATACAGCTCCTTTAAAAGCATTGCTTATTGATAGCTGGTATGACAGCTACTTAGGTGTAATTATTTTGGTTAGAGTACATGATGGTGTCCTCCGCAAAAAAATGCAAATCCGAATGATGTCTAATAATGCCACGTATCAAATTGATAAAGTCGGCATCTTTTCTCCTAAAATGACAGACACAGATGCCTTATACGCCGGAGAGGTCGGATTTATAACCGCTAGTATCAAAAGTGTAGGAGATTGTAGTATCGGCGACACCATTACCGAACATAAAAACCCATGTACTGCCCCTTTACAAGGATTTAAAGCTTCTGTTCCTGTTGTATTTTGCTCAATTTTTCCGGTTGATTCCAGTCAATATGACTTATTAAAAGATGCTCTTGCCAAACTTAAATTAAATGATGCCAGTATAGATTACCAAAATGAAAACTCCGCAGCACTCGGATTAGGTTTCCGTTGTGGTTTCTTAGGTTTACTGCATATGGAAATAATTCAAGAGCGTCTGAGTAGAGAATTTGATCTTGACCTAATCACAACAGCTCCTTCTGTTGCTTATAAGATACACCTTACCAATGGCTCTGAAATCACTCTTCACAATCCGGCTGACATGCCAGATCCCACACAAATACAAACGATTGAAGAACCTATGGTTAAAGCCACAATTTTAGTACCGGATACTTATCTTGGCTCCGTACTAAAGTTATGCACGGAAAGAAGAGGAGAGCAAATAGAATTAACATACGTTGGCTCCAGAGCTATGGTAATATACAAAATACCGCTTAATGAAATTGTATTTGATTTTTATGACAGACTAAAATCAATCACCAGCGGCTATGCCAGTTTCGATTATGAACTAATCGGTTATCAAACATCTGATTTGGTTAAAGTACAAATCCTGATTAATGAAGAACCCGTAGATGCTTTAGCTTTCTTATGTCACCGTAGTGAAGCAGAATCTCGAGGCAGACAAATTTGTGAACGTCTTAAAGATTTGATTCCCAGACATCTTTTTAAAATTCCCTTACAAGCCACTATCGGTGGGCGAGTTGTTGCTCGAGAAACGATTTCTGCACTACGCAAAGATGTAACAGCCAAATGCTATGGCGGTGATGTTACCCGCAAACGTAAACTTCTGGACAAACAAAAGAAAGGAAAACTCAGAATGCGCCAATTTGGTAAAGTAGAAGTTCCTCAGTCTGCGTTTATCGAAGCCTTACGCATAGGAGACCAATAAAACAATAGATTTTTAAATTCTCTTTGCTATAATCTCAAACATAATAATTTGAGGAGTTTATATAATGGGAAAAGCAATTATTTTAATGATGGACTCTTTTGGTATCGGTGGCGCACCTGATGCCGCCCAATATAACGATAAAGGCGCAAATACTTTTGGAAACATTGCTAAAGCCAATTTGGGTCTAAACATACCAAACTTAGTTAAACTTGGATTAGCCAAAGCAGCTGAAAATGCCTGTGGCCAAGCACCGCAAATTGGCATTCAAGACATTGCTCAACTTAGCCTTCCTTCCAAATACGGACATGCCAAAGAACTCAGCAGAGCCAAAGACACCACTTCCGGACATTGGGAAATGGCTGGAATACCTGTACTACAAGAATGGGGATATTTTCCCAAAAGCGAGCCCTCATTTCCTCATGAACTGATTTCATCAATTTGCCAACGAGCTGGAATTTCCGGAATTTTAGGAAACAGAGCTGCTTCCGGAACAAAAATTATTGAAGAACTCGGTGAAACACATATTAAAACAGGTATGCCCATCTTTTATACTTCGGTAGATAGTTGTCTGCAAATTGCCGCACATGAAAAATATTTTGGCCTTCAAAAATTATATGACTTATGCCAAATTGCTTTTGAAGAAGTTCGTCCTTATAAAATAGCTCGAGTTATCGCCAGACCGTTTATTGGAGAAAGCTCAACAGATTTTGTTCGTACCGGAAATCGTCATGACTACTCCGTAGCCCCGTTCGCTCCGACACTTCTTGACAAACTCAAAGCCCGCAAACACTCCGTCATAGCACTCGGAAAAATCAGTGATATTTTTGCCGGACAAGGAATTAGCAAAAAAGTTCCGGCTTCAGGACTGGAAGAACTTTGGAACAAAACCTTGCAAGAGATATCTGCCGCTCCGGATAACAGCCTTATTTTCACCAATTTTGTAGACTTTGATATGGTTTATGGGCATCGTAGAGATGTAAAAGGATATGCTCGAGCTCTTGAATACTTTGATAAAAGACTACCTGAAATTGCTGGTGTTTTGCAAGCAGATGATATTGTATTCATTACGGCTGATCACGGAAATGATCCCACTTACACAGGAACTGATCACACCAGAGAGCAAGTTCCCGTAATCATGTTTGGCAAACATGTAAAACCAGCTGATATTGGTCAACGCCAAACCTTTGCAGACATTGCCCAAACAATTGCAGAATACTTTAATATCGAGCCGTTCGAATACGGAACATCTTTTTTGAAAGACTAACAAATGACTTGGTTTTCACCTAATCTTCCGCCAAACAAACATTGTTTTTGGGGTTCAACCGGTGGCTTTTCTCAAGGCCTGTATAAAGGACTTAATGTAAACACCAAAAGTAAAGACGACAAATCTCATTTGCTTGCAAATCTTCAACAAGTGGCCCAATATTTCGGTCTAAATAAAGAAAATTTACTCTTATTAAATCAAGGTGTTTCAGCAAAAGTAGAATATATAACATCACCGTCACAAGATATTATATGGGCAGATGGAGCCGTTACCGATAAACCTCAAATTATTTTATGCATCCGTACGGCAGACTGCGCTCCGGTTCTTTTGGCTGACTATAAACATGGAATAATCGGAGCTGCACACGCCGGTTGGCGAGGAGCATTTTCCGGAATAATACAAAACACCATAGAATTAATGCTTCAAAAAGGTGCTGAAAAATCAGATATATCAGCAGCCGTCGGCCCTTGCATCGGACAATCCTCTTACGAAGTTGATCACAATTTTTATAATCAATTTTTAGATGCTTCATCAACCAATTCTCAATATTTCTTAACCGGAAAACCGCAACATTATTACTTCAATTTAGAAAAGTTTTGCTCAGATATCATTCGTTCTTGCGGAATAAACAATGTAGTTACATCTGGAATTGATACATATACCAAACCTGACGAGTATTACAGTTTTCGTCGATTTACTCATCAAAACTTAATAACCGAACCCAAATGTTTTCCTACAGAATTATCGGCAATAACCTTATAAGTGAACAAAATATTGATATCTCTTTTATTTTTATAAAAATTACTTTATAATTATCTGTATTGAAACAACAACATGTTATAACTTCTATGTCACCACTTGGAAAATTAACTCTGGCTATTATTGGCTTACGCCTATTTGGAGCAAACGGTTTTTTTATCGGAATGTTTTTGGGACATTTCATAATTGATAGAACTCACCTGATTGTTTCTCTGGAAAAACGCCTTAGCATAATTGATGATAACATCCGTCTGATGTTACCTTACAGATATTATCGTTTTTACAATCGTATAGATGGAAATTTTTGGGGTAAACTTTGGGGAACCATTATCGGAGGAACCTTATACGGTATTAACGGCCTAATATCCTTATTCATAATAGGACACTTTATATTTGATACCCCCAAAAGCCATCATGCCACCAGATTTCGCAAAAAATTTGACCATTTTTGGGACAACCATTGGGGCAAAATCGGTGGAGCAATTTTAGGTTTTGTATTTCAAAGTCGTATTATTTTATTTTGCGGTATTCTTTTAGGTTTCTTTTGTGATTACTACCGCATGGAACAAGCATCATTAATACCGATTGACACCATTCGTCGTTTTTGGAAAAGAATTAACCCGTTAAAATTATGGCGTCATTCTAAAGAAGCTCGTCATATTTCATTCATTCATTCAATGTCCGGTCTGGCTGCCAAAGTCGCAAAAATAGATGGTAGCGTATCAGAAAACAAAATTCGCACTTTTAAAAAACTTTTTGTAATTAAAGAAGAGGAAACATCAAAAGTTGCAAAAATATTTAATAACGCCAAAAAAACCACTAAAGGATTTGAACAATACGCCAAACAACTAAAAACTATTTCAGCCGATAATATCGAAATGAAAGAAAGCATTATTGATAACCTTTTCAAAATCGCTAATGCTGATGGCACAATCTCCTCTTCGGCTGAAACCTTAATTGAAGAAATATCTGTAATTATTGATCTTCCAAGCGGAAATTTTGAAGTTATCAAAAACATATATCACCCCAAAACAAAAAATCCCATTATTCAAAATTACTACGATACATTAGGAGTTTTATATTCAGCAACAGATGATGAAATAAAGTCCAAATGGAAAAAACTTATTATTCAATATCACCCTGACAGACAACAAGCCAAAGGAGCATCAACTCAAGAAATTGAACAGGCCACAGCTAAAATGGCTGAAATAAATTTTGCTTATCAGGAAATTATCCGTATCAGGAGCGGTAAATGAAAACATTCTATCTTCCCCATTATAATGAACGCCAAACAAACATTGATACTTTAGTAATACATTGTTCTGCTCAATCATCAAAACAAATGCTAACAACTCTTGATACATTGAAGCTTAGCACTCATTACATTATCGGCCCCAAAGGAGGTATCATCAAATGTGTAGATGAGGAAAAAAGAGCATGGCACGCCGGTCAAAGTTTTTGGCGAAATAATGAAGATATAAACTCTTGCTCCATTGGTATTGAAATGTCATCACCTCTTTTAGGCCAATATCCATACACTCCACGACAAATTAATACTCTGAAATCTCTTTGCTCAGACATTATCAAACGCTATAACATTCCGTCATACAACATTGTTGGCCATTCAGATATTGCTCCAACACGCAAACCGGATCCGGGACTAGCTTTTGCTTGGCAAGAACTCGCCTGTTCTGGTATTGGAATATGGTATAATATCAAAGACGCCAAAAAAATATTGATTACCGATATTGCAAAACTACTTTCACTAATCGGCTATAACACTAAAGACTATCAGACAACCCAAGCCTCAGCATATGCATTTTGTCGTCGTTTTTTACCCCAATTTGTTAAAATTGAAAACGATATAAACAAATTAATTGATAATATATTACCTGATGACTTTTCTTTTATGAATGAAGCTATTTTTATAAAAACCCTTCAAGCTGTTGCTTATGCATACTGCAAAGCATCTAATACACCTTGCAAAATATAAGCTGCCGAAGAACTGTCCAAAACCTTTTTACGCTTAGCTCTCGACATATCAACTTCTTTAATTAAAAAATTTTCCATTGCTTTTGACGATAATCTTTCATCCCAAAAAACATAGGGTAAAGGCATTCTTTCATAAACATCTTCAGCAAATTTTTTGACTTTTGCTGCCGTTTCACCTTCTTCACCATTCATCTGCAATGGTAAACCATATACTATTCCACCAATTTCACGTTCTCTAACTATTTTACTGATTAACTCAATATCATTTTCAAAATTTGTTCTAAAGATAGTTTTATCAGCCGTTGCCACTATTCTCATTAAATCTGATATAGCAACTCCCAAACGTTTTTCTCCATAATCAAAACCGACTATGGCTGTATATGGCTTAAGTTGTAATTTAAATTCATGTAAATTCATATTTATATTTAACTTATTATTAGCATAAAAGTCAAGATTGCTAATTGATTTTTAATAATCTTTGTATACAATCAAAACAATTATAACCCCCAATTTTGAAGGTATCAAAAATGAAACTACGTTGGTTAGCTATATTTTTATGCGGATTAATTTTAACCCCATCTGCCAAAGCTGAACTCAGAATAGATGTAACGGGAGCCATGAGAGAACCTATGCCCATTGCTTTTCCTGAGATGATACACAAAGGTTTTTTCGTTGGTCGCTATGGTTCTCAAATCAGAAATGTTGTAATTGCAGACTTAGAACGTTCCGGTTTATTTAGCGTCATCAACGAACGTAGTTATATTCAAGAATTTACTTCCATAGATCAAGAACCGATATTTATTGATTGGAAAGCCCTTAATGCTCAAGCACTAATCCAAAGTTCAATCAGCGAAGTTGATGCCAACACCATTCGGGTTGAATTTCGCTTATGGGATGTATATTCCGAATCTCAGATGAAGTCTCAATCATTCACCACCACCAAAGATAATTGGCGTCGAGTAGCACACGTAATGGCAGATGCTATTTACGAACGCCTTACCGGAGAAAAAGGTTATTTTGATACCCGTATCGTATATGTATCAGAAACCGGACCAGCCACCAAACGTATCAAACGTTTAGCAATAATGGATCAAGATGGTGAAAATCATAAATTTTTAACATCTGGTAATGCAATGGCTTTAACTCCACGCTTTTCACCCAATCTTCAAAAAGTAACTTATATGTCATATAGCGGAGATACTCCTCGTGTTTATGTCTTAGACATTGAAACCGGTAAACAAACTCTGCTTGGTAATTTTCCAGGTATGACATTTGCTCCCAGATTTTCACCTGACAGTAGCAAAGTTATCCTAAGCTATGCCAATCGAGGCAAAACAAATATTTATGAAATGGATTTACAAACCAAAACCAGCAAACAACTCACCAAAAGTAACGCTATTGATACATCTCCAAGTTATTCACCTGACGGCTCAAAAATCGTATTTAATTCCGATAGAGGAGGAAACCAACAATTATATGTCATGAATGCAGATGGCAGTGATGTTCATCGTATAAGTTTTGGTTCCGGACGCTATGCTACTCCGGTATGGTCTCCCAGAGGTGACTACATTGCCTTTACCAAAATGGCAGGTGGACAATTTTATATCGGTGTAATGTATCCTGATGGAACCGGAGAACGCTTACTTGCCAGCGGATATTTAGTAGAGGGTCCGACTTGGTCTCCAAACGGACGTGTTTTGATGTATTTCCGTCAAGATGAAGGCAAACGCAATGCAACTGCTCCGGTTAAACTATACTCCATAGATTTAACCGGATACAATGAACGTCAAATAATTACTCCGGCAGATGGTTCAGATCCTGCATGGTCACCTCTTTTACCATAAAATAAAAACCAAAAAAATGCCGTATGAATACCATACGGCATTTTTATTTGACAACTCAAGCATCTGATGCTAAAAACACTTTATTAAAAAAATTATTAACACTTATTTAAATATCTTATTATGGAGGCAAAAGATTTATTCAACGCTTTGGAAAAAAACTTTCCTTGGCAAAACATGGAAAAAGAATTATCTAATACCATTTTTTCAGATTCCTTTTGGAACAACGTGCATAAAAAACTCAAAATGCACAAAAAAGAAAATCCCGGACGCTGTATTGAGATAATTGATAGTATCGGCAAATACACCAACATGCGCCAATATGAAGACACAACGCTGGCTCATTACAAAAATTTGTATGTAGCTCAAACTATTTTACCATATTTGGAAGAAGCCGTAAAACAAAAATGTTATATGCCGATATCCAAATTTTTTATACTACTGTGTATTCGTTATGAACAGCGTAGTCTCAGAATACAAGTTGAAAATATCTTAAGCAAACTCAGTAAAGACAAGGTCTTTGTTGAAAATATAGAAAAAGACAAAGAACTTGTATACTGGTACAATTATCTTTATAGAGATTATAGTGAAGTAGAAAATCTACTGCAAAAACTGGATCTGCTATAAAAAATACCGCTGTGCTCAATACACAGCGGTTCATTTTTTATTTAACATATTTTTTCAATAATTTCCAAACGCACTTTTGGTTTATCGCTATTTATCTCAATATATTTTTGCAAACAAGATGCCGCTTTTTCAAATTGTTCTTCACTTTGAACATGTGCTATTGCCAACGGAGTTTTTTCATCAATTTTTTGACCTACCTGACAAAAATCACTATATCCGGTAGCATAATCAAGTTGCTGATCGGGAGTAATTCTTCCACCCTTCATTTCTATAATACTTAAGCCGATTCTTCTGGTATCCATTGCGGTTATAAAACCTGATTTTTGAGCATATACCGGACGAATAATTTTAGCTTTAGGTAAGTACTTATCATAATTTTCTGCAAAATCATTCGGACCACCAAGTCCAGCCACCATTTCTGCAAATTTTTCCAATGCCAACCCGCTATCAAGCACTTTTTGCAACTTAATTTTTGCCGTATCTAAATTATCGCAAACTTTGCTCAAAACCAGCAACTCTGCACATAATTCCATCGTAATATTAAACAATCTGGCATCAACATTTTCACCTTTCAGAAACTCAACAGCCTCTCTCATCTCCAAAGCATTACCGACATTTTTTCCCAAAACTTGATTCATATCCGTAAGTACAGCCTTTGTTTTACAACCGGCTGCATTGGCCACACTGACAATAGAATCTGCCAATTCTCGAGCCTTTTCCAAACTGTTCATAAAGGCACCGTTTCCGCATTTCAAATCCATTACCAAACAATCAAGACCGGCCGCCAATTTTTTAGAAAGAATAGATGCTGTGATTAATTCAACGGATTCTACCGTTCCACACACATCTCTGAGAGCATAAATTTTTTTATCTGCCGGAGCCAAATTTCCGGTTTGCCCGATAATTGCACAACCGACATTTTTAACCACTTTCTTAAAAAGTTCATTACTTGGGACTGTCTGATATCCCGGAATGGAATCAAATTTATCCAAAGTTCCGCCGGTATGTCCCAATCCTCTTCCGGAGATCATTGGTACATACACCCCGCAAGCCGCCAACATCGGAGCCAACATCAAACTGACTTTATCTCCCACTCCTCCCGAAGAATGTTTATCAACCACCGGAGCATCTAGTTCGCCCCAATTCAATACATCTCCGGAATCTCGCATCGCCAAAGTAAGGGCTGTTTTTTCATCAACATTCAGACCATTCAAACATATTGCCATTGTTAACGCCGACATTTGAGCATCAACAATTTTTCCCTTAGTAACCCCCTCAATGAAAAATGCAATTTCATCATTGCTTAAAATTTTTTTATCTCGTTTATGTCGTATAATTTCTTGAGGTAACATTGTTAAAATCCTTGCTCTATTGTTTTTAATAAATCACTTAAAACCGAACTTGCACCAATTCTGAAATGTCGCTGATCCGACCATTGATTTCCCAAAATTACATTCGCCAAAACTAAATACTTTTTAGCATCTTCAGTTGTTTTTATACCGCCACTTGCCTTAAACCCAACATTTTTACCGCTAGCTTTTATCACTTCCAACATTGCATTTGCAGCTTCTGGAGTTGCTGATATTTTTGTTTTTCCCGTAGATGTTTTAACAAAATCCGCACCAGCATCTATACACATTTGCGTCGCTTTTTTTATAAGCATTGTAGACTTTAATTCACCGGTTTCTATAATAATTTTCAGTATTTTATTTTCGCAAAAATTTCTGCAACTCTGCAAAAAATATTTACAATAATCTTCATCACCGGCTAACAAACGTGCGTACGGTAACACTGCATCAATTTCATCAGCACCTGATTTTATGGCTTTTTTAATTTCTTTTTCAACTATTTTAATATCCGATTCTCCTTTAGGAAAATTTACCACAGTAGCAATTTTAACACCTTGAGGAACTTCTTTCAATGCTACATTAATAAATTCAGGATACACACAAACAGCTGCCACATTTCCATATTTTGTTTCGGCTTTTTTACACAATTCTGCAATTGTTTGAGGAGTATCATTATTATTTAAAGATGTCAGATCCAAAGATCTGATAATATGTTTTGCTGCTGTTGGATTATCCATTATATTTCTCCAATAAATTTACTGACTAATAGTGTCATATTTTTTGCTGTTTTAGCAGCATTTTGCAGAGTTTCTGCATGTGTCGGACAACCACCTTCTATTCCGGTACAATAATTTGTTATCGCAGATATCCCCAGTACATCTATTCCGCAATATGCGGCTGTCATTGCTTCAGGAACAGTAGACATTCCATTTGCATCGGCCCCGATAATTGAACACATTTTCACTTCCGATGGTGTTTCGAATACCGGCCCCGAAAGCATGCAATACACCCCTTCATGTAATTCAATTTTGTAATTTTTTGCTATTTTTTTAGCTACTTCTCTAAACTTATCAGAATAAACATTATTCATATTAGGGAATCTTGGACCGAAACTTTCATCATTAGTACCTATAAGAGGATTAAATCCGCTCATATTTATGTGATCTTTTATCAGCATTAAACTACCTGGTTTGACTTCCTTACGCAATGACCCGGCCGCATTAGTAACAATCATATGTTTTATTCCGATTAGCTTAAAAGCTTTTATTACATCGGCAATTAAACTCGGACTATATCCCTCATAAAGATGAAATCGTCCTTGCATACACAAAATACATTTTCCGGAAACTTCACCATAAACAAGTTTTCCCTGATGACCGGAAACCGTACTCACCGGAAACCCGTTTATTTCTGAATAATCAATTACTTTCTTAACATTAATTTCATTAACAAAATCTCCTAAACCGCTTCCCAATATAACCAATATTTCCGATTTCAAGCCATCAGATTTTGCCTTTATCTGTTCTGCAATTAAATATGCATTTTGACTCATCTCTAAAACTCCTTAAAAACAAAAGGTAACAACTCCATAGCTTTAACACTTTTTCCTATGCCTTTAGTATTTGCCATATACACCATTGTATTATCATCAGCAAATTCCAAAATTCTTTGTCTACAAGCTCCACATGGAGAAATTAAATTTTCAGCATCGGCATACACCAAGATTTCAACAATTTTTTTTCCGCCATCTGCAATCATTGCCGCTATCGCAGCTTCTTCCGCACATGTACCTACCGGAAAAGATACATTTTCAACATTACAACCGGAATAAAAGCATCTGTTATCTGCAAATATCGCACAACCAACCGCAAAATTTGAATACGGACTATAAGAATTATCGGCAACTTTCATTGCCATATCTAAAAGTTTTTGAGAATTATTCATAAAACACCTTATTTTGTTAAAAGTTTTTTTAATTATGATAATATATAATAAATAAGCTAAAAGAAAAAGCAAAGATAATTTACTGCTTTTGCAACAACTCTTCAACGGAGGATTTCGCTGTGAAAAAATTGTTTTTGATTGTTTTAATATTACTGGGCCTTGCGATCGCCGGTATGACATACTACATAGCAACAATAGATTGGAACAAACACAAAAACGTTATTTCACAACAATTTTTTGAACTTACTGGTAAACAAATAGTGTTTTCCGGCCCCATATCATTTAAAATCATTCCGGCTCCCTACTTACAAGCTTCAAAAGTCAAGATTTTATCAGGAGTTGCTGATGACAAACCTTTGGTAGAAGCGGATAATTTGGTTGCAAAGCTATCACTGCTATCTTTATTACACGGCAGATTTGATGTCCAAAAAATGGAACTTACCAAGCCTCAAATTAATTTTGAAATTCACCCTGATGGCAGACTTAATTGGCAATCCATGCTAACGATTGAACAACGCCGAAAAATTGAAAGTTCTGAAATATCCCTCAACAGTGTAAGCATAAATAATGCGACGGTTAATTTTGATATTCTCAGTCACAATAAAACATTTAAAATTGAAAATATTAACGGAGAAGTTATTGCACAAAGTGCTATGGGACCTTTCAGAATTGAAGGCAACTATATCAAAAACAATTCTCCGGAAGGTTTTGCCATTTCCATCGGTCAATTATCCGATAGTTTTGCAACTAATCTCAATTTAGTTTTAACTCATCCAGAATCAGATAGCTACATTCGTTTTGATGGCAGTTTTATGCTCACCAACAAAGTCTTGAACGGAAACGTAATTATTGAAGCCAAAAAACTTCAACGTTTTATAGAAAATAACTTACCAGAATTCCAAATATCTAAAGAATATGACTACCCGACAGCCGTTTCTTCGGACATAAACCTTAATGAAAAACAATTAAGTTTATCCAATTTTGTTATTAAATACGGAGACACACAAGGTGCCGGAGATCTTCAGCTTGAGTTCAATGATGGTTTTGACAACGGAGGAGCTTTACCTCGTTTAAATTTTGCAATTAATTTTACAGATCTCAATCTTGATCCGATTGCTTTGGGATTAAAAAACTTTATTATTGATCAATATAAAGAACCCAAAAATTTTGCACCACATATCGGAATGGACGTTATTGCAGATTTAAAATCTGTCCGCAGTACCTACAACAATCAACAAATTAAAAATTTCCATACTAATCTTGATATTATTGACAATATCATCACCATTCACAATCTGAAAGCCACAATACCTGGTGATTCAAATATTGCAATTAAAGGTGATATCAAATCCATTGATGAAGAACTGTTTTACAATTTAGACACTTCGCTCAACTCTCAAGATTTACTGACAACTTTAAAATGGTTGGACATCGAACCTGAGGTAAGTGCGGCAGCCACTTATCGAAAAGCCGGAGGAGAGGCCAAAATCAGCGGAACAGTAAAGAAAATTCAAATATCTCCGATATCGTTTACATTAGATAAAAGTTCTTTTAACGGAGAAGCCGGTATAAGATTGGGAGAAAGGCCGGATATAATGCTTATCATTAATTCTGATATGATCAATTTTGACAACTATATCAGTACATTACCTGAAGAAGAGAGTGCTAAAAGTTGGGGTGAACGAATGATTTATCGTTTTTCAAAACTTGGTTTTCTCAACAATATAGATATGCAAATAAATTCAGCCATAAACCTTGGCATTTATGAAAAAATGCCTTTTGAAAACATAAATTTCAAAGCCAACCTTCTTGATGGAAAAATGAATATTGAAAATCTCCAAATAAAATCGGTTGCAGATGCTAAAATTGAACTTTCCGGCGAATTGACCAATTTTGGAAAACAACCGATTGTAAGCAACTTAAATTACAATATACAATCTGATAATTTTTCATCTTTTATGAACAAATTAGAATTAAAAACCCCTGACTGGAACTATAAAAATTTGAAAAATTTAAATACTATCGGTGCTATCAATGGAGAACTTTCTAAATTTGCAATTCAAACAAAATTTTTGCTGGAAAATTTAGAACTTAACTACAAAGGCCACATTGAGAACAATCAATTTGACGGAACCTTAGAAGTAAAACACCCTAATTTTTCTCAAATGCTTAAAGACCTAAATCTGAGTTACAATCCGCAAAACCAATCCTTAGGTCAATTTAATTTATCTGCCGAAATAAGTGGCACTCCGCTATCATTTTCAGCAGAAAACCTAGTTATGAATATTGGATTCAATAACTTTAACGGTGTATTTGATTATGAATTTCAAAATGATCGCCCTCAAATAACCACAGAATTAAATATAAACAAATTTGAATGTGAACGTTTTCTGCATCAACACGATAATAATCCGACTTCTCAACTTAATACAGTTTCATCTTCCAAAGCAGAATTTTGGAACAATCCACAATGGTCGGATAAACTCATCAAATATGATTTTTATAAGACATTTGATTTGAACGGTAAATTCAAAATTAAAGAATTTAATTGCAAAAAACACACTTTTAACAATGTCGAATTAGACACCGACTTGATAAACCAAAACTTATCCATAAAAAAATTTATTGCTGAATATTTAGGAGGTATTCTTGAAACAACGGCAGATTTACAAATGCAAAACAAACCCATAATTAATGCCGATATCAAAATAAGTGATGCTGATACCAATGCTTTACCATCAGCAAACGGAAACAAATATGCCATTCGCAATGGTAAATTTGACTTGAAATACACCTTATCTGCTCAAGCAGAAAGTGAACAAAACTTTATAAAAACCCTCAATGGCTCCGGTCAAATTCAAATAGGTGAATTTGATATCAAAGGCTGGGATATATCTGAAATATATCAAGATCTTATTCATCGCACCACTCCTGATGGTTTAGCAATAATGGTAAAAGACAACCTAAGTTCCGGAAATACTCATATCAAATTTTTCACGTCAGCCCTCACATCTGACAACGGCATTTTCAATTTTAATAATTCTTATCTTGAAGGATCGGATTTTATAACCAATATATCCGGCAATATAAATCTCGGAGAATGGAGTTCCAACCTGTTGTTCAACCTTAAATATAACGAACCCCAATATCTTCCCGGATTTTCTTTTTCTTTCAAAGAAAGTCTTGCAAACCCGATACCGGATATAGATGTCAGCGCATTATTTAACATGTATCAATCTCAAATAGATAAAAAGAATGAGGCTATTCAAGCTGAAGCGGAACGCCAATTTAACAAACTTAAAAATGCGCTTAATTCGCACAAAGAAACCACTGAATTGCTATTAAAAGATTTGAAAAACAATCTGGAGATTGAAATTATACAATCATCAGATAAAGCTTTTGATGATGACAGTAAATCTCAATATGCAAAACTCAAAGAACAAGCCGACAAAATAAATAAAACTTTATCTCAAAACATTCTACTTGCCGGAACCGATTCTCCTAATGAAGATGTTTTGACACAAATGGAAATTTCTAATAATGAACAAACTCAAGCCATTGAAAAACTTCGCAACAGTTTAAAATTACAACAACTTTCAGATGCCAGACAAAAAGCAGAAACTGCACATCAGGAAAACACTATCATCTATGATAAAGCATCTGTTGCAATAAAAGAATATACAACGGCTCAAGAACAAATTCGTAAACGCTTAAATAAAATTATCACTGATTATAATATGTCATCAGATAATTTGCTAACTTCTCTCCAAGAAGTTTTTGATCGCCAATCCGAAAAATTCAAATCTAAAAACGATCTTTTAGATAAACTTTCTTTTATAACTTCCAAAGATGATATTAACCAAATCACACAATATACTCAAGAATTGGAACAACTGAAAACTCAATTATCTGAAGATTTAACCGAATTGCAAAATACAATCTCACAATATATTGAATACACATCTTCTCTTGCCACCCGTCAAGAAGAAGCTTATACCGAAAAACTCAGAGCCCAAGAAGTAGAACGAAAAATTGAAGAAAACACCGGTTATATCAACATCAAGAAAACCGGTAAAACAGTTACTGTAAGCAGAGACATTGAAGACATTGAAAAAGCTGAAGAAATGACTGCTGACAAAGAGTTAAAAGTACTGGATTTTTCAAAGCCTAAATCTTCAAACAGCACTACTGCCTTAAGCCCCAAAAATGTTGTTAAAAAAGGTAGGGTAAAAGTTAATTAAGCTTGTGGAATTGTTTTTTTGTGTTATATCTTTAGTATAACCTAAAAAACAATTATTGGAGATTTGATATGTACAAAAAACCAGAAGTCTGCATCATTCCTGTAGCCGGCCTTTCCACTCGTAACCTACCTTCCACAAAGGCGCTACACAAAGGCTTTTTAACCCTCCACAACAAACCCATTATCCAATATGCTGTTGATGCATGTGCTGAAATTGGCATCAAAGAAGTTATATTTATATATAGCGACCAATCTTGCAAACATTTGTTTGAAAAACATTTTGCACCATATCCATGGTTAGAAAACCACTTAAGAGAAAAAGGCAAACTTGACTTGCTTAAAAAAATTGAAGAAATCATTCCCAAAGGTATGAAATTCTCATTTGCTGAACAAAAAGAGCCCAAAGGAAACGGACACGCTGTATTAATGGCCAAAGAAATCGTTGGCGATCGTGACTTTATTGTTATGTGGGCTGATGATGTTTATGTCAATGTTCACGGAGGCAAAGGTATTTTAGCTCAATTGCTAGATGCTTACCAACAATATGGTGGCATGGTAGATCACGTGCAAATTTTCCCTGATGATGATATTGTGCGCTATGGTGTACTTGAAGGTGCTGTTCAAGAAGGCAACATTATTCACGCCACCGGCAAAGTAGAAAAACCTGCTCGTGACAATATCCCCTCTAACTTCGGTAGCTTAGGACCTTACATTTTGCCTAATGAAATTATGAATATTTTACCGGAAGTTCAAAAAGGAAACAATGGTGAGATCAACTTAGCAGACGCTATGGGACTTGCAGCTCAAAGAGGCATTAAACTTACAGGCGTTATCTGTGATGTTGAACGTTTTGATTGTGGCACCAACCAAGAACTTGAAAAGTCCAACCTCAGACTCAGCCTGATGGAAGATCCCGAACTTAGAGAATATTGTTGTGAAATCCTAAAACGTTTTTCCGCATAATTTCCACTAACAAAGCCGTTCTTACCGAACGGCTTTTATTTTAACAAAAATATCTATTGTATTTAACAATTCAATGCATACTTCTTTGGTGAACAAATAACAAAGGAGTATAAAGATGTTAGTTGAAAGAACAAAAGAAAATCTCAAAGAATGTCGTTGTATGGAATGTCCGTCATACACTATGGGTTGCAAACTGAGAAACTATCCGGCAAATTTTGCAAAAATGCTTGGAGACTTAAATGATACCGAACACTTTGAAGGAATGTACTGTGCTTTTGAAAAGAGTCATTGTATAGAAGAAGATAAAGGTTGCCTATGTGAAGAATGCCCCATCCATACCAAATATAACCTAGTCAGAGAAGACTACTGTATCAAGACCGGTGGTTTAGTAAGTCGCAGTTGTGCTATGGGATTTGATAACAAAAAATCACATTAAAAAAGGAGATATAATTATGAAAACAACGGAAAAGCCTTCCAATGCTTCTCCTCAAAATATTATGAATGCATTCAAACAAGCTAACAATGATATTGCCGCTAGCTCATCTATTGATGAAATGATAGCTGCTTACGATAAGGTTATCAGTTTTTGTTCTAATTCTGCCCAATGCAGAAACGAACGTAGTACCAAAAGAGATGTTTTATTATATTGGGCATATAGCAACATCGCTAATTCTTATCGTAAAAAGAACATGCCAATGATTGCCAATAAATACTATCAAAAGGCTCTTTCAATTGCAGTGTCCCGACAACAAAAAATCATGGCACTAGAGGCCATGCTTACAGAAACCGGCAAAGAAGAATTACTTATTGCTGATAAATGCAAAAAGATAATTGGTATTTCCAATCAATTAATTGACATATATCGCCAAGAAGATGATAAAATCAATCTTCAACGCATAATTGCCCTATCTGAAAAAACTTTAGAACTTCTCAAAAAGGCAGATGCTTAAAAAAAGAAAACCTCTCCGATTGGAGAGGTTATTTCTTAATTTATTTTTCCAAGTAATTTATTAACTTGGAAAATTTACACGGTAAGAATTTATAATCAATAAATTCTTCCGTGTATTCAGGATAGTCGTGCTCTTTTATTACTGCCGAAGCATGTATTTCATCTCCTTGACGATAACATACTGCAACTAATTTATCACCTATTTTTAAGCGAAAACAATGAGAGAGCATAAACTTTGTATCTGAAACTCTACTCTCAAATACTTTGTCCGTACCGATTTGCTGCCAGAAGACCGTTCCTTTATCTGTCACAATCCCCCAAACGGTACAAACGTACCCTCCCTCATCATCAAAGGTATCAAATATTTGTACCTTATTAGAATTCAAAGGAACCCAACCGGCCAAAACATCGGCAGAATATGCAAGCCTCGAAGAATGTCCTCGCAATTCCGCACCTTTTAAGTACTTTTGTGCTTGAGGCTTATACTGGGTAGTTGCATACCCCATTTTTTTTGCTACCCAGTGAATACAATCCCTGTATCCTTTCTGGAAAAAAAATTTTTTTGCCATAATAATAAAATTTATAATTGAATGTTTGTTTTTTGTCTAACATATTTGCCGTTTTTTGTCAAGCTATTCTCGATGATACGGGTGTCCGGCTAATATTGTTTGGATCCTATAAATTTGTTCACTCAACACCGCACGCATTAACATATGCGGTAGCGTCAGCTTTCCAAAGGAAAGCACTAAATCTGCCTTATTTCTGGTTTCCGATAAATGCCCATCTGCACCGCCAATCAAAAAACAAATTTCCGAACACCCATTTGTCAACCACTTCCCGATTCGTTCGGCCAACTCCACAGATTTAAGATTCTCCCCTCGTTCATCAAGCACCACCACTTTCGCCCCTACCGGAATAGCATCTTGCAAAAACTTAGCTTCATCTTCCTGATTTGAGTTATCTTTCTCTTTAATTATCAACTCCCATTTGGAGCGCTTAACATATTCGGCAATAATCTCTGCTTCCGGAGATTTTTTTTTGCACTTCCCTATTGCAATAATAGTTGCTTTCATTACTTATAGACCTCCAGCGCAAACACATTTTGCAAAAAGAACAAAGACACATAACAAATTATTGCTGCAATAATCGGTGTTGCCACCCAACTCATTGCAATTTTACTGATTAGTTTCCAATTAATATCTCTTCCGCCTTTATAAATTCCGATTCCCATCACTGCCCCAACCACTGCTTGTGAACTTGAAACCGGCACCAACGGAAAAGCCGGTAAATTATATGAATATAAAAAATCTTGTAATTCCTGAGAAGCAAATAAAAACAACACCAAGCCTTGAGATACTACCACTACCCAAGCCATTATCGGAGACATTCTCATTACTCCGTTGCCGACTGTATTTATCACTTTCTTAGAATAAGTAGCAACCCCCAAACTTATTGCCAATGCTCCTATAAAAAACAATACCTGTGTTGAATTAAACACTCCCACATATGGTAAGGTTATCCCTTTCAACGGACTTGATTGCACAAACACCCCCATCACATTAGCAATATTATTTGCCCCCAAAGCATATGCTCCAAAAGCACCGGCAAATATTAAACCGCTTCTGATATAACAATCTTGTCTCAACAAATGCAAATGAAAATACTTAACAGATTTTATGGTCAACCGATACAAAACCACTGCAATTATTCCTGCCAAAACCGGACACACTACCCAAGTAGTGACAATTTTACTCAACACAGCTATATCCGTTGGCTTAGAAGCAAAAAAGTTCCACCCTATAATCGCCCCGACAATCGCTTGAGAAGTAGATATCGGCATACTCAATTCCACCATCCAATATATGGTCAAAGCTGCAGCCAAAGCTGCCATAAAAGCTCCGGCAAGAGTATTTATACTACCTAATTCTCCTAATGTTTGAGAAGCACCATCACCGGCTTCAACCGCACCGATAATAATAAATATTGAAGCAATTATGGCAGCTGTATTAAACTTAACCATTTTAGTTCCGACAGCCGTACCAAAAATATTAGATGCATCACTGGCTCCCAAAGACCATCCCAAGAACAAACCTGAACTCAAAAATATAAAGAAACTTAAATCCATTATATATCTCTTTTTATGGTAAATATCAAAAGTTCATCGATAAAATCTTCTGCCGTATCTGCAATATCAGCAATATTATTAACAAAACCGTTCAACTGCAATTTATTTGCCAATGGCATATCTGAATCAAAAATAGCTTCAGATAATTTTCTTGAGCTCAAATCGGATTCGTGTTCCACAAAATACACTTTTTGAGAATAATCTCTGACTGAACTCAAATCCTTAAAAAAAGCTCTACTTGCTTTTGCCATATTCTCAGCACAATCGGCACTTAAAGAACATAGTTCCTTAATCCGAGAATGGTACTCCATAGGCACTTCCGGTTGTTCTGCATAAAATTCATAAACCACTTCATCAAATTTATTTATAACTTTATCCAGATTTTCCACCAAATGTAATACATCTGCTCGCAAATCAGGTATCAAATTGTGCGTATATAAATTATTTTCAATTTCTCTGCGCAAATTATCCGCATCATGTTCAATTTGTTTTATTTGCTTAGAAACCTTTTTAAAATCATCACTTCTTTTTTGTTCCAAATAAACTGCTACGGCTTTTTTAAAAGTCATTGCCGCATCAAGCAATTTATCATGAAACATATCAATTTTATTTTCCAGAGCTTTTGTTTGAGAAAACAACGATAAATTAATGTGAAACATATTACCCTCAAAAAAGAATTACGGTAACTGTATTATGAAATATATTTATGAACAAATAATTTATATGATTTAAAAAAGCAAATTTTGACTTGTAAATTTAATAAACTTTGTTTAGATTAATATCGTTGATTAATATAAATTGAGGATTCTTATAATGAATAAAATTAATGCTGTATATGTTTCTTTAGCTGCTTTGGTTTTATCTGTGGTTGCACTGGTTATGTGCATTATGTGCTGCAACAAAGAACCAAATGTTGAAGAAGTTTTGGTTAACAAGCCGGAAATCATTGCTAAAGCAATGCAAAAGGCTGAACAAATTCAAAGAGAACAAGCTGAAAAAGAAGCTCAGAAAATGATGCAAGAAAACGCTGAAGCTCTTTACAACAACGCTAACGACGGTGTTATCGGTAACCCGGAAGGTAAAGTTGTTTTGGTAGAGTTCTTTGATTATTCTTGCGGATATTGCCACAAAGTATATCCTATTTTGAAGAACGTTGTTGCCAAAAACAAAGATCTCAAAATTGTTGCAAAACCTTTAGCATTCTTGTCACCAATGTCTACTTACGCTGCTAAAGCATCTTTAGCTGCTAAAGAACAAGGCAAATTTGCTGAAGTATACTCTGCAATTTTTGAAATTAAAGGAAAAATGACAGAAGCTAAAATTGACGAAGCTGCTGTTTTAGCCGGTGCAGATCTAGACAAACTTAAAGCCGACATGGAATCAGAAAAAGTTAAAGAGACCATGAGCCAAGTTTCTGATTTAGCTTCTAAGCTCAGAGTAAACGGTGTTCCGACATTAGTATTGAATGGTAAAATCGTTCGCACACTTGATGAAGGTACCTTACAACAAGCTATTGATGCTGCCAGATAATCTGCAGACTAAATAACTTCACAAAAAGCGGTTCTTTTTAGAACCGCTTTTTTATCCAACTATTATTAATAGCGACTTGTGTTTTCCAAATAAAAAAACTATATATGAACATAGATAACAATTTAGCAAAAAGGTATTTATAATGCAAATGGGCAGAAACATTATCGTTTGGATATTGGCAATAATCCTACTTTCCGGAGCCATGAATATGTTTGTCGGAAACGGACACAACGCTAATTCCGAAAAATTGGCTTTTTCTGAATTTATGAAGCATGTTGAAAATAAAAAGGTTTCAGAAGTTACCATTTCTGGAGCAGATATCAACGGTGTTTACACAGATGGAAAACATTTTCATACGTATGCACCCTTTGACCCCAACATGGTTGAAGAGCTACGCAACAATGATGTCAAAGTAACAGCTCAACCCATAGACAATACTTCAGATAATTTATGGGGTGTTCTGGTATCTTGGTTCCCAATGTTACTATTAATTGGTGTTTGGATATTTTTCATGCGTCAAGCCAACTCTGGCAACAATAAGGCCATGAGTTTCGGCAAATCTCGAGCACGTCTCATTGAAAACACCAAAAAAGTAACATTTGCAGATGTTGCCGGTGCAGATGAAGCCAAACAAGAACTTGAAGAGATCATAGATTTCTTAAAAGATCCTGAAAAATTTCAACGTCTTGGCGGAAAAATCCCCAAAGGTGTTTTAATGGTTGGCCCTCCGGGAACCGGAAAAACCCTTCTTGCCAAAGCCGTTGCAGGAGAAGCCGACGTTCCTTTTTTCTCAATTTCAGGTTCTGATTTTGTAGAAATGTTCGTTGGTGTTGGAGCAAGCCGTGTCAGAGATATGTTTGCTCAAGCCAAAAAAAATGCTCCTTGTCTGTTATTCATCGATGAGATAGATGCTGTCGGTCGCCATCGTGGAGCAGGATTAGGCGGAGGCAATGATGAAAGAGAACAAACCTTAAATCAACTTCTTGTGGAAATGGATGGTTTTGAAGATAATGAAAATGTTATCATCATAGCCGCCACAAACAGACCTGATGTTTTAGATCCGGCATTATTACGTCCCGGCCGTTTTGATCGTCAAGTTACTGTAACCAACCCTGATAAAAAGGGACGAGAAGAAATCTTAAAAGTCCATGTTAAGAAAGTTCCTTTAGCCAAAGATGTAAATCTTTCGGTCATTGCTCGTGGCACACCCGGATTTTCCGGTGCAGATTTAGCCAATTTGGTTAATGAAGCAGCCTTACTAGCAGCCCGCAAGAACAAACACAAAGTCACATCTAAAGACTTTGACGATGCAAAAGATAAAGTTCTTATGGGAAGTGAGCGTAAATCAATGGCAATGGATGAGAACGAAAAAAAGCTCACCGCATATCATGAAGCTGGACACGCAATTTGCTCTTTATTTGTAGAAGAAACCGACCCTATCCATAAAGCCACCATTATTCCTCGTGGTCGAGCTTTAGGTATGGTTCAACAACTTCCTGAAAAAGATCAATATTCTTATTCTAAAATAAAAATGCTTTCTCGCTTAATAATCATGATGGGTGGAAGAGTTGCCGAAGAGCTCAAATTTGGAGCCAAAAAGGTTACCAGCGGTGCATCATCAGATATTGCCGCCGCCACCAACTTAGCTCGCTCAATGGTTACCGAATGGGGAATGAGTGAAAAACTTGGCCCTGTTTTATATGCTGAAAATACCGGTGAAGTATTTTTAGGCAAATCCGTTACTCAAAGCAAAAATATGAGTGAAGATACCGCCAAATTAGTAGATGCTGAAATTAAAAATCTGGTTGTTACAGCTCATGCAGAAGCAACTAAACTTCTTAAGGAACATGAAAAAGAATGGGAAACTTTATCTCAAGCACTAATTGAGTATGAAACTCTTACCGGAGAAGAAATCAAAGACGTCATATCAGGCAAACCGATAGACAAATCGTCTGAATCTCCTGTTGAAGAAAGCAAACGTACCCAATCATCAGTACCGGAGGCTTAATAACCCAATCCCCGTTCTAAAATAACCTGAACGGGGATTTTCTTATCTACTACCAAGCTATTGCCAACCAAAACAAATTATCTTATTTGATTATTTTAATTAAAATAATTTATAAAAAGAAACAAGCAGGTTCAGGTCCCCTTCCAAATACACCAACATCCCACCAACATTTTTGAAATTCGTCTTCATCATAATTACCGGCGCAATATTCTTCATATCCTCCATTTTCCCACCATTCCATAAAATCATCACAACAGTATTCATAACAATCACAAGCAGAGTTTAGCGATCCGCCGTCACTACAAACACTCATATCAATACATGCTGAGCAATCGGCAATTCTATACATTGTTTTTCCACCACAAGTTTTCTTTTCACACGTTTCATTTGTCGGACACGAGGTCAATGTATAATCACCATAATCACAAGCTTCACACTTTGTTCCGGCACTGTTAACTTTATATCCGGTTTTACAGCTATCTAATTTATACTTGGTAGTACCACCGCAAGACTTAGAACTGCAAGTTCCTCTTGATGGACATGAAGTTAAACTATAACCACTAAAGCTACATGCACTACATTTGGTTTTAGCACTATTCATTTGATACCCGGAATTACAGCTTTCCAATTTATATTGTGTTGTTCCGCCACATGAGTAATTGGAACAAGTTCCATTTGATGGGCATGAGCTTAACGGGTAGCTTGAGAAATCACAATCCAAATTACAAGTATCACCACTTTGGGTGTATCCGGAGTTACAACTATTGAGCTTATATTTTGTAGTTCCGTCACAGGTTATGTTTGAGCAATTACCACCGGTGGGCATTCGGTTAAGGGATAGTCACTAAAATCACAACTACCCACTGCTCCACATAAATAAGCAGATAAATCAAACGGACATCTGAGTGAGATTTTTCCGGTGCAGTCCGATGCACTTTGAGTATATCCCATTTCTTCACAGGACGGAGCCGCCGTACAAGTTTGCGCCAAAGCCGATGATGTATATGCCAAACCGGCAATAATCGTTGTTGTTACTAATAAATATCTCATCTCAAACCTCCTGTTTTATTGCAAAGACCAATTACACAATTGGTTTCCGCAGATAAAATTATCTTTGTCATAAAAACCTAAATTACATTGGGCAAATTTGTATTTGACGGTACTGTCACCGCAACCGATCTCACAACTGTCACAAACTCCGTTATCCGGACATTTACTCAGCGTATATGCCGAACAATCATTAGGAACACATGTTCGACACACATAACATTTGGTGGAACAACCATCGATTGTTCCTTGAGTGTCACAACCATACTCACAATCAGCTTTTAATGGAAAATCCGCATTCTCGGGATAATCACAAGTATCGGTGAAACATGTCTTACACTTACTCGAACACCCCTCAGAGGCATAAGTAACCTCACAACGGTAACTTCCGCAATCATTGTCAATCAATCCATCACAGGGATTATAACACCTTTCATAATGGATTTTTCCGGTTGTATCAGTACATGTGCCACCTTTTAGCTCATGTTCACAATTTGCAGATGTATAAGGATAAGTTGCCGAGTTGCAAACACAACCGGAATAACATGTTCCAACATCAGGAAAAGTCTTGACAATAGAGCAATCCATATTACCCTTATCGGTAGCGGAAAGAAAGCCGGAGTAATCGGCGCAAGACCGGAGGTCGGGAGTAAAGACAGAGTTGTCAGCATGTGATTTATCATTAACACGTTTGAGATACGCACCGTTTTGATAATCAGGCAAAAAGTACATTCTGGCAGAAGCAAAGCTTGTGCAAAGAAAGACAACAACAGCTCCAAGAACAACGGATATTCTTGCCATCTCCGCCCCCTATAATTTAACCTCACTAATTATAGGATATATCTTTATTGCCTAATTGTCAATTATTAATTATGTGTGGTGGACGGAATTTTGTGATTGAGCGCAATCGAGTACATTTGGTAAAAATGCTTAAAACCAGATAAAAACTAAATCCCCTGCTCAAAAACTTAAACAGGGGATTTTCTTAATCTTAATTAAAACGGGAAGTCTTCACCACATATACACATTGTTTCAAGACAACCTCTCGTACCTATTTCATCCGCACAAGCTTCTTCACATGTATAGAGTTGTTCGCAACAACTTGTATAACAGTCACATGTAATATCGAAATCTAAACCTCTTATACAAGAGTCCTCATCAATACATATTGAATCGCAATCAGGCATACATTCTTCACACACATTACATTCATCGTTATAATATGCACAATCATAGTCACAATCTAAGTCTACTGCGTAATAGCAGGGATCATATATACAAGTATTTCCACTCTTATAGTACCCCGATTTACAACTGTTAAGCTTGTACTTAGTGACTCCATCACAAGTATAACTTGAACATGAGCCGTTAGCATCACAAGAACTTAAAGGATAGCTTGTAAAGTTACAAGCCGTGCAAGTCGTGTTATCAGAACTTATTTCATATCCTGAATTACAACTATCTAATTTATATTTAGTGATATTACCACATTTATAATTAGAGCAAGTACCGTTAGCATCACAAGTGCTCAAAGGATAATTTGTAAAATTACAAGCATTGCAAATTAAACCGTCGGAACTGAGTTCATAACTATTTTGACAATTGTCTAATTTGTATTGAGTTGTGCCTCCACATTCAAATTCTGTACAATTACCACCGGTAGGACATTCGGTTAAAGGATATTCGCTAAAGTCACAGCTTTCACCAACTTCCGGACAATAGTAAGCAGATAAATCAAACGGACAGCTAATGGCTTTTTTACCCACACAATCGGTTGCAGATTTGGTATATCCCATATCTGCACAAGATGGACGAACCATACAACTGTCTTGAGCCAAAGATGATGATAATGATAAAAGTAGTATTGATACGCTTATAACATATTTGTTCATCTCATGGCTCCTTTGTTTTTCTCTGTCATATTCCGACTTGATCGGAATATCTCTCTTAAATTTCGTGAGATTGTCCGAACAAGT
>SUUR01000015.1 GCA_015062435.1 Alphaproteobacteria bacterium
TACGAGAGATACTCCGGTCAAGCCGGAGTATGACAGAAAAAAGAAGAGCCTGAGCATGACAAAATAAGAACAACGGAGCCATGAGATGAAATTATACATATTTATCATAGCTATGGTATTGCTACCGGCACCTACATCTTTGGCTCAAACATCATGCGTCACTCCACCGACTTGTGCTGAAATGGGATATACTCAAACTGAAAGCGAATGTGCCGGCAAAGAGATTGTTCGTTGCCCGTTCGATTTATCCGTAGTCTTTTGTCCGGCTTGTGACTTTAGCGAATATCCCTTAACCGAATGTCCCGCCAATGCCACATGTTTGGAAATAACTTGTGAAGATACCACTCAATATCAATTTGCCCAATGTGAAGTCACTTACATTGATTATGACAATTACTGGTGCGGTTACAATCTTAATGCAATCATCGAGAAACTCAAAGGAGACTTATTATGAAAAAATTGCTTTTATCATTGCTTGCAAGCACGATTTATACTTCCGTAGTCTCCGCCCAAACATGTCAACAACCGCCATCTTGTGAAAGCTTGGGATATACCAAATCCGTTGATGATTGTGGTGACATGGAGTACCTGACTTGTCCGTTTGATAGTTCAAAAGTCTATTGTAGTGGCGGAAGCGGAAGTGATGAATATGGAGATGCTATTGTTGTCGAAATTACAATAACTGATGCGGGTAGTGTAGCTTTTGGCTATGGCTATGGAGATATTACGGTTGACTGTGGAAATGGCATTGAAGTACAGGGAAAAACATCTTCTACAAGTAGTGTTAAATGCTCTTATACTTCTGCTGGTAATTATACAGTTAAACTTACAGGAAGTTTTACTTATTACAAAGGTAATGATAAAACTTATAACTTAATAAAATTAAACAAAAAAAATATTACCAAGATGGAAAGTGTCTGTTCTACAACAACTACTGGAACAATTCCTTCCTTACCATCGACATTAGTTGATGCAACTAAAATGTTTTATAATTGTAGAAATTTGACAACTAATGGGCTAGTATTACCGGAAAAGTTAGAAATAGCTGATTATATGTTTTATACAGCACGAGGAATACGAGGAGAAATTAAACTACCTTCAACATTAAAATCTGCAACCTACATGTTTTATGAAACAAGAGATATCTCAATTATCGGTTTAGAAAATACCCAAATTACAGATGGAGAATACATGTTCGCTTTTAGTACAGTTACTTCTGTTTCGGGGTTGCCTAAAATTTTAATTAATGGCTCTAACATGTTTATTATGGGAACAGGCTTAACAATATTACCTGAATTGCCCCAAACTTTATCTTATGCTTCTTTTATGTTTAGGGGATGTTCAAATTTAACAGGTACTTTACCTAATTATTCAAATTATCCAAATTTGGAAGTTACAAGCCACATGTTTTTCTCCACCCAAATAACCCAAGAAGATAACCCCACATGGCCGGAAGAAGCATGGTAGGTTAAAGCTAATCTTTTTTCTTGCCTCGTTTAAGAGCTTTTTCGGCATAAGGATTATCTGTTTTGCGAACAGTAATTCTGATGGGGATTCCTCCCATTTCAAAATGTTCACGTAGTTGATTAGTCAGATAACTCAGATATGCATCGGGCAGTCCCTCCGGATTACTTGAGAAAATATAAAAAGAAGGGGGACGAGTTTTTGCTTGAGTTATATAACGCAATTTTATTCTACGTTTATTTTTGCCCAACGGAGGCGGATATTTATCAATCATATCTGCAAACCATTGGTTGAGCGGAGCCGTAGGAATACGAATATTCCATCGATCATATACCTTAAAAACAGCTCGCATAAGCTTATCCAAATTTTCTTTTTTTAATGCTGAAATCGTAACTGTCGGTACACCATTTGCTTGAGCTAAAGATGTTTGCAACTTGTCATTCAGACGCTGTAATGTTTCTTTTTTGTTTGCAATATCCCATTTGTTTACGGCAACAACCAAAGCTCGTCCTTCGTCAAGAACCTGACGAGCGATAGTCAAATCTTGTTTTTCCAATACAGCATCTGCATCTAATACCAACACCACTACTTGAGCCGTAAACGCAGCACTTCGGGTATTTGCTGCCGACATTTTTTCCAAAGAATCAGAGACTCTGGCTCGTTTTCTCAGACCGGCTGTGTCAACCAGAGTAATCTTTCTTCCCATATACTTCCATTCGGTTGCGATTGCATCTCTGGTTACACCGGCTTCCGGACCGGTCAACATTCTTTCGTCATTAAGCAATGCATTAACCAACGTAGATTTACCGACATTCGGACGACCGATAATTGCTAATTTTATCGGGCGTTTATTTTGCTCATCTGAAACATCTTCAGGTGTATTATCAATTTCATTATGAGCAGATAACACAGGTTGAGCATCTTTGAGATTGTCATACAAATCCAACAATCCTATACCATGTTCAGCAGAAAAAGGTATGGGCTCGCCCAATCCCAGTTTATAAGCTTCATGAATACTGTCTTCTTGTAATTTTCCTTCACATTTATTGGCAAGCAAGATAACAGATTTATTCATTTGTCTTACCAATTTTGCTAAATGCTCATCATATGGTTGTACTCCATCACGAGCATCAAACATAAATAATGTTATATCTGCTTCAGATATTGCACGCTGTGTTTGTTCCCACATTCTTTTTTCCAAAGAATCTTCTTTAGAGTATTCGTAGCCGGCGGTATCAATAACTTTAAATTTCAAATCATTGAGTTTAGCATCTGCTTCACGTCTGTCTCTGGTTACACCGGGTTTATCATGAACAATAGCTGTTTTTCTTCCGCACAGACGATTAAATAGTGTTGATTTTCCAACATTGGGACGCCCGATTATTGCAACTTTAAGAACCATTATTAGTATCCTAATTATTTATATGCCAACATATCAGCATCATTAGTAGTAAAGATAGCTGTAGCATCGGCAACTATCGGTGATAATTCAACCCCTTCATCGGTTGTTATATAGCTGATGATTTTTCCGGTATAAGGAGAAACCGCAAAAACATATCCATTTGATGTTGCAACCAACAATCTGTTATCAGTCAAAATCGGTCCTGATGCAAACACACCGTTTTTATCATCTGTTTCATTTCCTCTGGGAATAGCTGTATTCCAAATAATTTTTCCATTATGTTTGTTTATTGCCAATAAATCAAAATTATTTGTCAGCACAAATAAATAATTTCCGGAAACCCAAGGTTGATTTGTACTACCCATTTCTTTTTCCCAGATTCTGTTTCCTGTTCTGAGGTCTATTGCGGTTAGCATACTGTTATATCCTACCGCAAATACCTTATCGCCATCTATAACCGGATTTGCTTTAATAGTATCAATTGTTGATAAAGAATTTGTTCTTTTATGAGAAACTAGCATATCTGCCCACAACGGCGTCCCTGTACTTGCTTTGAAAGCTCGCAATTCTCCGTTTGAAAAAGCAGCCACAATTACGTCCATTTTGGGATCATAAGCCGGAGAAGCACCGCCGACTAAAGTTGTAGTTTCATGGTCAGTAATATTTTTCCATAATTCATCACCATTTTCAGCATCAAGAGCATAGAATGTATTATCAAATGACTGTACCAAAACTCTTCCTGCACTGACGGTAGGAGCGATTCTTATAGGCATATCAAGATATTTTTTCCAAATAATGTTTCCGTCTAACATGTCTATGCAGAACACCCCACCGAAACCTGTTGTGGCATATATTTTTTTATTAAATTCAGCCAGTCCGGCACCTTTTATAGAGGCGTTTTTTTCTTCTTTATGTTGTGGTTTAAGGCGTCTTTTCCATATTTGCTTGCCGTCATCTAAACGTCTTGCTGTTACAATTCCCTCACTATCCATAGCAAAAACTACCCCATAAGCAATTATTGGAGATGCTATCAGATAATTTCTTTTTGAAGAACCGTCACCAAAGTTTGTATCCCAATATTCTTTTAGCTTATCAGATGCTTTTAGGTGTCCCATCAGGTGCATGGAGTTTCCGCCGTTTTGAGACCATTTATGATTTTCATAAGGAGCAGGCAACTTTATCTTTATTTTTCCTTCATTATAATCCGGACGTAAAGATGCATCTTCGGCCAATACATTAATTCTTTGTCCGTCGATATTCAGAGGTTCTTTGCCGAAAAAACTACATCCGCACAAAGCCAGTCCTAATAATATACAGCTAAATTTTGCACCGGTAATAAACTTCATAGATGTTCTCCGTTATTTAGTCATATCATTAATAACAGTAATCATATCTTGAGCTCTTGACTTAATTTCATCAGAACTGTTAGCTGAAGCGATAATATGTTCATATTCTTTTTTTGCTTCTTCAAAATTACCATCTCTCAACGCCAACATTGCCAAAATTTCGTGAGCAACATTATAATTGTGATTTTCTTCATTGATAAGAGGGGACAGTAAAGATTTTATTTCTGTATCTGGAGCGTTTTCATCTAAAAGAATCATAGCTAATTTTAGCGTTGCAATTTCTTTAATTTGTTTTGTTTCTGAATTTCCTTCGGCTAAACTGTTTAATATGTTTCTTGCCTCGTCTTTTTTATTTTGCAACATATATATATTAGCAATTTGAAGTTTTGCCAAATCAGAGTAAATAGTTGATTTATCCGCAATTGTTTTTAATATTGCAAAACTTTCATCAGTTTTTCCTTGATCTTGTAAAGATATTGCCACAGCATATGCGTTGGATATTTCCTGATTCTTTTTATTTATCCATGCTTTGAACGTTTCAAAACTGACAGCGGCAGTTAACGCCAAAGCTACAAAAATAATAATAAACAGACCATATTTTTCCCACAATACTTTCAGCTGATCATTTTTTACTTCTTCGCTTATTTCATTGATTAGCGCATCTTCTGCCAATATGTCTTTGGTCTTTTTTTTCATTTTTATCTCCTAAAACAATATAAATATAACTCTAATATAAAGTAAAACTCATAAATATCAAATCAAATTATTTGATAACCTCATGTATCAGAAAACGTTTTATCCATTTTAAGTCATCAATAGGTAGCTTTGCACCGAAAGTTATTGTATTAGAATCAGATATTATCGAAACAAAATATCTGCCGCTTGCAGGATTGTTTGTTATATCAATAGCTTCAATAGTATCTTTAAGTATTTCATTATGTTTTGTAGAAAACAGCATATATTTGTGAGTGTTTACGATTTTATGTTTTTTCAGCACCAACTTTTCTTTTCTGAAAAGAATGAATAACGCTATTAACACAAACAATGCTTCTGCACTTAAAATTCCCAGAGTAGCGATACCCATGTTTTTCCAAAAGATATTAAAGTTAAAAGCGGTAATTATCATTACTGCGATAACTAAAATTACCGCAAACCAAGCTATTAAATTATATATATCCCAATTATTTTTTCGTTTTATAACAATTTTATCTCTTCGTCTGACATAGCGTATTGTATCCGGAAGTTTTTCGTAGCTGTCAAAATCATCAGTTAACAAACCTTCCGTAAACATCTGTTTAAGAGATTTATCCAGATCTTTAAGATTAATTGCAGTTAATCCTTCATCTGTATTTATAAGTGCCGGCAGACCAAAAAAACGAGCATATTCTTTCCACTTTTTTCTAACTACGGTAGGGGATATTGAAATATAGAGCGGAACATTTTTAGATGCATCTTTGTGGCATAATTCAATAATATACTTATTGGTATTTCTTATTCCGAATTGATAAAACACGATTCGAAAACGTACCCCTAAAAAGTTTTTGATTTTTTCTGTTACGATTCGCTTTTTGCCAAATATATTTCTGTATCCGATAATCATTTGTTTTCCATCAAATATAAACTTACGATATCTGAGATATGACAAGACACCGGCTATAATCATTCCTAAGCCTAAAACGATAAAGATAATGTCAAAAAAGATGGGACTGAACAAAGGGTTAGTCAATTCAACATTGATTTCCGGAGTTATGGGAGCAACATTGGTATTGGTATACCTGAAACCTCCAATCATTTCAAAAATTCCCAATAAACACAACAAAATACCGGTGATAATGTTGGGTAAAAGCAAGCACCAACTTGTTCTGTCAGATACTTTAGCCGGTTTTTTGTTGAGGTTAAATTCCAGTTTATGGCTAAAATAATTGGTAGTAGATTCGTCCATTAAAGTTCTCCCTAAAGCCCTAAGTCATACTAGCATAAGATATTCTAAGTTAAAACATTTAAATAATCATCAATTTTTTAATTTATTTTAATAATCTTACTATATTCTTTGCAACAAACATTAATATTATAGGAGCCGTAAATGGGTGGTATAGAAATTTTTGCAAATCAATATCATGCCTTTGTAACCTTGTCAGCAGTTATGCTTTTATTTTTTTCTTGCATTTACTCTACTTCAGGGCAAGACAAGCTTTTTACGCCGATATGGCTGTTTTTTGTGGGGTTGATACTTGATTTGGGAGCAAACGGCATAGCAGTTTCGGCTTCGGCAGCTTATAATTCAGGAGAGAGTATATATTTTTACGTATTTGCGGAATTATTATTTTCATTGGCATCAATGCTATTTATGATTTTATCGGTTATCAGTTTTGCTCTAAGTAATAGTGCCATGCTTTGGGGGAGTTTAATTTTAGGCAGTTTGGGTATATTAACGGTTGCGCTGTTTGTGTTTTTGGTACCGGATGGAGATACCATTAATAGCATGCGTCAAATTTTTCCTTTGGCCGGAATTATTTCCGTAGCTGTTGGATTTTGGGGGCAATGCGGAGGGCGTAATAAAAGCGGTTTTATTTTTGCGGCATTAATTGTAACCGTAATGTTTTCATTCATCTTGTTAAGATTTGTAGGCGTAAACATCAGTTCGGCATGGTATTACACAGCCTTGAGCTATGTTTTACTTTCTTTTGCATTTATTATGATGAAAGTTGATTTTTTATATCAAAAAACAGATCGTTATAAATATGAGATAGAACAATACAATCAAAAAATTGAAGAAATTATTCGTTTATCTCCTTTTCCGATAATCATATCCAGACTGGGAGATGATAAAATTGTTTTGGCTAACAATAATGCCATTAAGCTTTTTGGCATAAATCCTCAAGAATTGGAACGCTATAAATTCAAAGATTTTTTTGCAGATATGGACAACCGTCATTTATTAAACGAACGCTTGGAAACAGAGCGTGAAGTTCAAGATTTTGAGGTATTAATCAAAACACCTTATAGCGATGTTCCTTTTTGGTTGTTGGCCTCAGCTAATGTAATTGATTATAATTATGAGTTAGTTCTTTATACTGCATTTCAAGATATTACTTCTCGAAAAAATCGAGAAACATTACTTCAAAATCAAGCTACAAGGGATCCTCTTACTTCTGTTTATAACCGACGTTATTTTGAAGATGAAGTAGCTAAACGTATATCGATAGCTAAGCAACAACATCAGCCGTATTCTGTTTTAATGCTTGATGCAGACCATTTCAAAAATGTAAACGATACTTATGGACACAAAATCGGAGATAAGGTCTTAATTGAGTTGGCTGCCAAAACTGAACGAGCACTTCGAGATCACGATATAGTTGCCCGTTATGGTGGAGAAGAATTTGTAGTGTTTTTGCCGGATATCAAGGCTACACAAGGAGCAATTGTGGCAGAGCGCTTGCGTCAAAGTATTGAAAGGATAGTGGTTTATTCGGACAATAAGCAGGAAGTGCGTTTCACGGTATCTATTGGTGTATCTTCCTCAGATATCTCAGATAATGTTGATACACTCATCAAAACAGCAGATGCCGCTCTTTATAAAGCCAAAAATAATGGTAGAAATCGGGTAGAAGTATTTACTACACAAGATTTATCCGGCTTTAGCGAAGAACACAATCACAACGTCGGAAAAAATAGTCAACACCCTGTTTTTGAAAAAGAAAATTCTGAGGAAGTGTCTTTAATAGACGATTCCCCTCTTAAGTCGGAAAATTTATATCCGCCAAAGGGAGAACATGATGATGAAATGTCCTAAAGCGGAAATATGCGGAGGATGTCCTCTGCGTAATCAGGAATTATCAAATTACCGCCAAGAAAAATTTGCCAAAGTTTCAGCAATCTTATCATCGTTGCCTCAGCCATTACCGTGGGGAGAAAGTTTTTTTATACCGGATGGAACACGTCGCCGAGCATCTTTAACATTTAATTATAAAAGTAAACAACTGACACTGGGATTTAATCAGAAGTCCAGTAACAATATTGTTGATTTTGAAAATTGTTTATTGCTCACGGCTCGTTTAAATTTTGTTATTCCTTATATTAAAGAATTACTGAAAGAGATGTGTTCTGTTTCATATAATATTAAGCAAGGTAAGAAAATTATACGACAAAATATTACTCGAGGTGATGTTTTATTATGTGATACTCAAGCCGGAGTTGACATAACATTAGAATTTGATGCACCTTTAGATTTGAATCATAGAATGATTATATCTGAGCTTTCTGATAAATGTCCGGAAATTATTCGCATCAGTCATCGACGAGGAGTAAATGCTTATGCTGAGCCGATTATTGAAAAAATAAAACCATTTATTACTATTGAAAAATATAAAGTTTATATTCCTTCAGGTACATTTTTGCAACCATCACAAGAAGGAGAAACCACATTAATTAATCTGGTTAAGAAATATGTCGGAAACGTTACCGGCCTCGTTTTTGATTTATTTTGCGGAGTAGGAACATTTTCATATGCTCTTGCTTCTGTCAATCCGTCAGTCAAGATTGTAGCTGTCGATTCTTCTCCGGAGTTGCTCAGAGGGTTTAGAGAAAGTATAAATCATAATCAGATAACCAATTTAACCATAAAAGAAAGAAATTTGTTTAAAAATCCGTTAGATGCTTCAGAGCTTAAAGGAGCTGAAGTTGTGGTTTTTGATCCGCCTCGAGCAGGAGCATCTTCTCAAGTAAAGGTGCTTGCCGGTATTTCACCGGACGATAGACCTGAAAAGATTATTGCTGTTTCTTGTCACCCTGCAACATTTGTAAACGATGCCAAATCATTAATAACTGCGGGGTATCGATTGGCAAAAATAAATATGGTAGATCAGTTTATTTATTCTAATCACAGTGAGTTGGTAGCATTGTTTACAAAATCATAAGAATGTTATAAGGTGTATATAATATGAAGAAATGTATGCAAATATTGTTTTTATTTATTTTATGTTCTTGTGCAAATTCTCAAACATTGCAAAGAGATAGCAATACATGTCCCTATATATCATTGTCGTCACAGAATTCATATTTGACTCAGATTGTTAATTATTCAAGCAACTTCAGAGTAGAATTTATCGGATACGAAGTTTATTGCTATTATTTTAGTCCTGCTCAAATGCGTTTTGCTGAAATTACCCCCAGTTTCAGGGTCGTTCGTCTAAAACCATCAGATGATACGGAAGTTGACTTTTCTTTTTATACCGATACTACACAAGGTCCACCGGAGTTTCTTGGAAAAAGAAATTATTTTGTGTCCGTTAAAAATATCGGTGATAAGAAAATAATCAAAGCTCAACCCGTAAAAGTGCGAATCCCTCTTATTAATAATGAGTTTCAAATAGAATTAGGATTGAATATGTCACCGGCAGAAAAAAACTACAATGCCAAAAATCCCTATGTTCATTTTGGCACAATTTCTGATTATAAACCGGTATCCTCCTGTTCAACAAAAGATCAAAAACCAAGTTGCGGATGCGGTATTTAATTTAGAACATACTAGAAAAAGGAGAATGAAATGTTTTGCAATAGTTGTTATTCCAAAGAACGATTAATGGCATCGGCGATTCGTTTTTTGTCGGCAGATGCTATTAATAAGTCAAACTCAGGCCACCCCGGCATGCCTTTGGGAATGGCAGATGTTGCCACTATTTTATTTTCAAAGTTTATAAAGTTGAGTCCCAACAATCCTCATTGGTTTGACAGAGATCGGTTTGTGTTATCTGCCGGTCATGGCTCCATGTTATTGTATTCATTGATGTATTTGCTTGGTTATAAGGATATTGGCATAGAGGATATTAAAAACTTTCGGCAATTAGGAGCCAAAACAGCCGGACACCCTGAATACGGACATTTAGATGGAATAGACATGACAACCGGTCCTTTGGGACAAGGTATATCATCTGCGGTTGGTATGGCATTGGCAGAACGGATATTAGCTTCAAAATATAGTGAAGACGTGTGTAACCATTATACTTATGTTATCGCCGGAGACGGATGCCTTATGGAAGGAATTTCTGAAGAAGCAATTTCTTTAGCCGGACATTTAAAGCTAAATAAACTCATTGTTTTTTGGGATAATAATAATATCACCATAGATGGCAACGTGACCGCATCAAGCTCAACAGACCAAATAAAGAGATTTGAGGCTAATGGCTGGAACACAATTAATATCGATGGACATAATTATCGACAAATTGAAAAAGCCATAAAAAAAGCACAAAAATCCGATCGCCCTACTTTAATTGCATGCAAAACAACCATCGGGTTTGGCGCTCCCGGCAAATGTGGTACCTCAAAATGTCATGGTTCGCCATTAGGAATTGAAGAAACAGAGGCTATGCGCAAAAAGTTGGGGTGGACAAGTTCTCCTTTTGAAATTCCGGAAGGCATTTTAAAGGATTGGAGACAAGCCGGCTCTCGGTCTGAAGATGCATATCATGCATGGGAAAAAAGGGCTAAAGCCAAAGGAAAAGAATTTGCGGATATAATTTCCGGAAAGCTTCCTGAAAATTGGGATAAAACATTGGAAGAATTGAAAGTAAGTGCAATTAAAGACCAAATTAAAGTTGCTACAAGAAAATCTTCTCAGATGTGTTTAGATGCAATTGTTCCAAATATTCCGCAAATAGTCGGAGGTTCGGCAGATTTAGCAGCATCGAATTTGACATTATCTAAAGTTTCCAAAACAATTACTTCTGCAGATTACAACGGAAACAATATAATGTATGGCATCAGAGAACATGCTATGGGAGCAATAATGAACGGGCTTTCTTTACATGGCGGAATAATTCCTTTTGGTGGAACATTTTTTGTTTTTTCTGATTATATGCGTCCGTCAATTCGCTTAGCATCTTTGATGGGGATCAGAGTAATTTATGTACTTACTCACGATTCTATTGGTGTTGGAGAAGACGGTCCGACACATCAGCCGATAGAGCATTTAGCGTCATATCGTTGTATGCCCAATTTGTTAACATTTCGCCCTTGCGATGTTGTAGAAACAGCCGAAGCGTGGCAAATAGCATTAGAAACAGATAATAAACCCAGTATTTTAGCATTAACCAGACAAAATCTTCCTTTGCTACGTACTTCATCTGAAGAAAATTTGACACTAAAGGGAGGGTACATCTTATCCGGTGACGCCCAAAAACGTCAGGCTACAATTATTGCAACAGGTTCGGAAGTATCTTTAGCAATGGAAGCCAAAGCTTGTTTGGCAGCGGAAGGAATTGAGGTTGCTGTTGTTTCAATGCCATGTTGTGAGCTATTTGATGCTCAGCCTGAGCCATATCGTCAAGAAGTCTTAGGTTCTGCCCCTCGTATTGCCGTAGAAGCCGGTGCTAAATTCGGTTGGGAGCGATATGTGGGT
Organism: Alphaproteobacteria bacterium; assembly: GCA_015062435.1. GTDB lineage: Bacteria > Pseudomonadota > Alphaproteobacteria > RF32 > CAG-239 > CAZU01. The sequence goes on from SUUR01000015.1 coordinate 11,612, forward strand.
TGCGATGGTGATATAATAGGAATGGATGGATTCGGAGCATCTGGTCCGGCAGAAGAATTGTATAAGTATTTTGGAATTACGGTTGAGGAAATTGTAGATTCCGTAAAAAACAGTATAAAATAAACGATAGCAACAAAAAAGGTCTGAAGTTATTCTTCAGACCTTTCGTTATCTGCAAATTGCCATACAAACAAGCAAATCGACTTTTATTTGGAGGATGATTATGATTTGCTCAAATTGTTACAACTCCACAGATAAAACCTCATATGTAGTAGAGAACGAATCTGTTATTTGTCACTATTTTAGATATTTTGGCTAATATGTCAATAAATAAAAGCGCCAACATTTTCTGTTGGCGATTTTATTGTTTTAAAACAATATGTTACTAAAATACTTTTTTTAACGCAAATTTTGCGCTGTCATGTTAATGTCATCTTCAAAATCGCTTATTTCTTGTTCATGTTCCAGCTCTTCCTTTAAAATCTCTGATGCGACTCTAAAAGTTTCAAAATCTTTTCCAAAAGTCATATCGCAAATTTTCTGATAACGAACAATAGCACAACGTTCTGCATCAAGATTCTGTTTTAAGAGAGATACAATATAAGGATCAACAGGGGGTTCATATTTACAGTTTGCAACATTCTTCCATTCTGCGGGATCTAAAATCGGCGTTCCGCCCAATTGAATAATTCTATCGCTGATTAGTTTTGCGTGTTCCAACTCTTGATTGGCATGTTCCATAAATTCTTCAACAATTGTTGCTCTCATAGGTCCAACAGCAACTTGAGCGCCAATCCAGTATTGATAATATGCCAACCACTCTTCTGCAAAAGCGGCGTTTAACTCGGTAATTAATTCATCTTTATTTAATTTTATGATTTTTTGAGCCATATTACTCATAGTATATCTCCTCAAGAAAATTTTGACTATGAGTCAAGTAATCATCAAAGTTAAAATTTCAAGTTTTATTAACTGGCTATTAAAATGTATCGGAGTAGAGTAAACAATAATAATTAAAGGAAAAATATATGGTTAAAATTGCTCCCAGTTTACTATCTGCCAATTTTGCATATTTGGCATCAGAGATAAAACTTTTGGAAGAAGCCGGTGCCGATATGTTGCATTTGGACATAATGGATGGCTGTTTTGTTCCCAATATCAGTTTTGGAGTTGGAACAATAAAAAGTATTCGTCCGCTTACAGAATTATTGTTTGATACTCATTTGATGATATCTTCACCCGAAGATAAACTTGAATGGTTTGCAAAAGCCGGCTCAGATATAATCACTATTCATTATGAAGCCTGCACGGATTTACTTTCCGCATTAAAGCGTATTCACAATTTAGGGTGTCGAGCCGGAGTTTCAATAAATCCCGAAACTTCGGCAGAAGTACTGTCACCATTTTTAGATTATTTGGATATGATTTTGGTGATGACGGTAAAACCAGGATTCGGCGGGCAAAAATTTATGGAAGATCAATTACCTAAAATTAGCCACATAAAAAATATGATAGGTGATAGAAATATTGAGATTGAAGTTGACGGAGGAATCAATTTTGATACAGCTTCCGGAGTTATATCTGCCGGAGCAGATATATTAGTAGCCGGAACAGCTGTTTTTCAAAACAAAGAATACAAAAAAAATATCACAAATTTAAAAAAACATAAGGGAGAATAGCAATGCAACACACAATAATGATAATAGAAGATGAAGAAGCCATATCTCTGATGCTTAAATATAACTTAGAAAAAGAGGGGTATAACGTTGTTGTGGAAAGCAAAGGTTCTCGAGCCATAGCAGAGGTTGAAAAACATCAACCTTCGGTAATCCTGTTAGATTGGATGTTACCTGAATTGTCTGGAGTAGAAATTTGTCGCCTGATACGTTCCAAACCGGATATTAAGAATATTCCCATCATCATGCTAACAGCCAAAGGTGAAGAAGATGATAAAGTAAAAGGTCTTACCGCCGGAGCCGATGACTATGTAACCAAGCCGTTTTCTATACCGGAGCTGATGGCCAGAGTAAAAACGCAACTTCGTCATTCTCCTGAACCGCAAATTCAAAAAGAAATATCTTTTAAAGACATAAAAATGGATTTGGTTGAGAAAAAAGTTTTTCGAGGGGAGAACTTTATCCATTTAGGCCCAACGGAGTTCAGGTTGCTCAAAATGTTGCTGGAAAATCCCGGAAAAGTTTTTTCCCGAGAATATTTACTTAAAAATGTTTGGGGGGACAATATTTACGTAGAATCCAGAACGGTAGATGTTCATATCCGTCGTTTGCGCCGTTCACTTAACAAATTTGGAATTGACTATATTCGCACTGTAAGAGCCTCAGGATATTCAATCGATGACAATAATGACACCGATGAAAGTTTAGAAAATAATTAATTCCTTGATTTTTCATGTTGTCTGATGCAATATCAGGCATAAACAAGAAAGGAATTATAATGGCTCTTAAATTTGAAATTTTAAAACGGCAAGGAAAATCAAGACGAGGCCGTCTACATACTAAACATGGTATTATTAACACACCGGCATTTATGCCTGTTGGTACATGTGCAACCGTAAAAGCCATGATGCCTGAATCAGTTGCTTCTACCGGAGCAGAGATACTGTTAGGCAATACTTATCATCTCATGCTTCGACCGGGAGCAGATTTGGTTCAAAAAATGGGTGGTTTGCACAAATTTATGAATTGGGACAAACCTATTTTGACAGATTCCGGCGGATTTCAGGTTATGAGTTTATCAGGTCTTCGTAAATTGACCGAAGACGGAGTTAAATTTTCTTCCCATGTTGATGGAAAAAAATATTTTTTATCTCCGGAGGAATCTATTAAAATTCAGCATAAGTTAGATTCTAATATCACTATGTGTATGGACGAATGTGTAAAACTTCCCGCCTCACATGAAACCGTAAAAAAATCTATGGAGATGTCAATGCGCTGGGCACAAAGAAGCCGAGACGCATTTGTTGATAGAGAAGGATATGGTATTTTCGGGATACAACAAGGTGGTGATTATGAAGACTTAAGAGCCTATTCTGCGCAAAAACTCAAAGAAATAGGTTTTGACGGATATGCTATCGGAGGACTTGCCGTAGGAGAAGGGCAAGAAACTATGTTTAAGGTTTTGGATTATGCTCCCATGCAATTACCTGAAGATAAACCACGTTATTTAATGGGGGTAGGACGTCCTGATGATATTGTGGGAGCTGTTCTTAGAGGTGTTGATATGTTTGATTGCGTTATGCCGACCAGATCAGGAAGAACGTCTCAAGCATTTACGGCAAGAGGAACAATCAATATTCGTAATGCTCGTCATCGGGAAGATCCTCGTCCTTTAGAAGCAGAATGTGATTGCCCCCTTTGCAAAAGCTATTCTCGTGCTTATATACATCATTTACAGAAATGTAACGAAGTTTTAGCGGTAATGTTGCTCACATGGCATAATATCCGTTACTATCAACGCCTGATGCAAGGTTTAAGAAATGCCATAGAAAAAGAGGAGTTAGATAGTTTTGTGGCAGATTTTTATGCCAAGCAAGCATTAGGAGATATTGAGGAGATATAGAATGCACAACCAGTCTTGTCCTTTTAACCCCCAAAATTTAAGAGTATGCGTATCCGGAGGGCATCGAGAAGGTAATGACAAGTCTTATGTTGAAGAATGTTATAAACTAGGTGCCAAAATAGCAAAAATGGGTTTTAGATTAGATTACGGATTTTCCAATTCAGGAGTTATGGGGGCTGTTGCAAAAGGAGTGTTGGATAATTGGTTGGAGCGCAAAAATAAATATTATAGTGAAGTTGCTCCTATTGTAGGTGTAACCACTAAAGAATACTTTGAGCTATACGAAAAAGATGATTTCTTGCAACAAATAAGCCAAGTTGTCTTAGAAGATACTTTAGAAAACCGCAAGATACGACTGCTTGAAGCCGATATTGTTGTTTTTGCTCCCGGAGGAGTAGGAACACTTGATGAACTTGCATATGATTGTGTAGCTATGCAAGATGGCTTTTTGAAAAACAAACCTTTTATCATTTATAATATAGACGGTTTTTTTTATCATATTTTAGAGTTTCTCAAATCGTTGGCACTCACAGGATTTGCCAATCCTGTTCCGTTTATTGTAGTAGATAATAGTGAAGAACTGGAAATAGCTTTTAGATTGCTGAAACTTCGCTATGGAGAGTGTTCTAATTGTGCAGAGGCCTATTCTAAAGCACGTCAGTTGGCTTATGAATTACCATATTTCATTAAGAAAAAAAGCAATTCTGACATTTATGTTGAAGATATTATTTCCGATATGGATAATATTAATCATAACGGTACTGATGAACAAAAACAGATGTTAAAAAATGAGATAGAACAAGCATACTTGGAAAAAGAAATTGAACGAATGTATGACAGATTAGCAAAAACCGGAAGAGATACAGCCGTTGTCAGTGACAAATTAACCAAACTCAAAAAACGCAAGTCTAAGGTTTAATTAAATATTAATCTCAAACCGCTAAATTTAGAAAAATAAAAATATCCGGAGATACTCAGATATGTTAAATCTAATTTGGTCAGGCTTTTTTGCAGTTACATTTATATATGCTTTGTACCAGACTCTCTTTTTAGACAACATTGGAATATGGAATTTACTGGTTACAAGTAGTTTTGAAGCCGCCAAAGGCGCATTTGAAATATGTTTAAATTTAACAGGTATTTTGTGTTTATGGCTCGGTTTATTAAAAATAGCAGAAGCTTCGGGGTTAACATCATTATTAGCTAAGTTTTTAAATCCGTTGTTCAGAAAAATAATGCCTGATGTACCATCAAACAGTCCGGCTATCGGCTCTATGGTAATGAACATAGCAGCAAACATGCTGGGTTTGGATAATGCCGCAACTCCTATGGGATTAAAAGCTATGGAACAACTTCAAGAGTTAAATCCTTCATCAAAAACGGCATCAAGAGCTCAGCAATTGTTTATGGTAATTAATTCTTCAGCAGTAACAATAATTCCCATAACTATTTTAATGTATAGAAGTGAACTTGGAGCAACTAACCCTGCAGCTGTTTTTATCCCCATTTTATTAGCAACATCAGTTTCTACATTGGTAGGTTTTCTAAGTATTGCAACTGTTCAGAGATTAAATATTTTTAATTGGGTTGTTTTGAGTTATGTAGGTTTAGCGGTAGGGTTTGTGATTATCATAAGTTTATGGTTTTCCGGATTATCTCCTGAAGCTCGTCTCACTTATGCATCGGCAATCGGCAATTTTATTCTTTTTAGCTTTATGATATTGTTTGTAGCTAGCGGTATGATTAAAAAGCTTAATGTATATGATAAGTTCATTGAGGGGGCTAAAGAAGGTTTTTTCGTAGCTGTTAAAATAATTCCTTATTTGGTAGCAATGCTTGTTGCCATTGCAGTTTTGCGAACCGGAGGGCTTCTTGACGCAATGATTCAATGTTTTGAAAAATTCTTTAAGTTATTAAATATGGATACTGATTTTGTTGCAGCTCTTCCGACAGCCATAATGAAACCGTTATCCGGAAGCGGAGCACGAGCAATGATGATTGAAACCATGCAAACACATGGAGCAGACAGTTTTTCCGGTTTTGTTTCATCAGTTGTACAGGGATCAACGGAAACTACATTTTATGTATTATCTTTATATTTTGGAGCCGTAGGCATTACTAAGGTTGGGGCAGCATTACCTTGTGCACTATTGGCAGATTTGGCAGGAATAGTTTCAGCAATTTACTTTTCCTACATATTTTATTGATAAAATCATTAAAGGAGTAAATCATGAAAGCATTATTACAAAGAGTTTCTCAGGCATCTGTAAGTGTTGATGGTAAACAAGTTTCATCAATTAAACAGGGACTGCTTATTTTGTTGGGAGTTGAACGAGAAGATACAACAGCCAATGCCGAATATCTTGCTCGAAAATCAGCTGATTTGCGCATTTTTGAAGATGCTGAAGGTAAGATGAACTTATCCGTAAAAGATATAAAAGGAGAGGTTTTGGTTGTATCTCAGTTTACATTGGCCGGAGACACCTCCAGAGGCAATCGTCCCGGTTTCGATACTGCTGCCAAACCGGATATTGCCAATTCTCATTATTTATATTTTTGTGAATGTCTGAAAAAACATGGCCTACCTGTGCAAACCGGAATATTTCAAGCTGATATGCAGGTTTCTCTTATCAATGATGGACCGGTAACATTTATGTTGGAAAAGTAAGGGAGTATTTAATGACTGAAAAAGCAGAATTAGTTTTTGAAGGATTATTAAACAAACTATACACAATACCCTTTCAAGAAACTTCAAAAATCAAAGATATTGAAGCAAAAATTTTTACTGAACTGCAAAAATATCCGGCCAATATTTACGGTCTTATAACTTTAATGTTTCTACAAATAATGCAAGCCAATCGAGTAGGAGCTAAAGACACCGCTTTTCGGATTTGGGATATTGGTGGAGATTTATCGCCTTATTTTGAGCTTGTATATATAGAAAATCTTATAAATATTGGATTATTGGATATGGCTAAGATTTTACTGACAACTAAGTTTGAAAACATAAGAGAGAATATTGATGATTTTTATTCAGTTATGGTTAAATATGCAATAGTTATCGGCGATTTAAGCTTATTGAGCAAGATCAAACAATATGATGAATATGCCTCGGAAAATGAAACTTTATATGAATTTGCAGAAATGTATCAAGAATCCGGTTATTCCGGACAATTTAAGAATATTCAAAAAATGATTATTGAACAACAGGGAAACAATATCTGCGCATATGAATATAATTTATATGACGATAGAGGCTTTCCTGAGTTGGAGATTGAAATATACAATAATACAGACAGCAACCAAATAGTAAAAGAGCAAGAGCAAATAGATAAAAAAATAGATGCTTACTGGTTTTCTTGTGGCAAAGAACGATTGTATAATCATTCCGTAACTTTTAAAAATATCCGAGAACATGAACGCTGGATTGAGGTAGAAGCAGATGCTATGGAGGAGTAATTATAGCTCCGGTTTTATCTTGCATCGTTTTTATTTTAGGCATAATTTGTTTGGTAGCTTTTTTCAGTAATTTGCGTAACAGATCAGTTGCAACTTTTTGTTCATTATCAGAGCTTTCAAATAATATAAAACGATTCTGATGTTCTAATATTTTTGTTTCATTTTTTACATCAGTCAATTCAATGGCAATAACCATTTGTAACCTATTTGTCTGTTTATTTATCGGATCAACTTTTGCTCTGAGAACTTTTGTTTTTATAATATAGTCCACATCATTTATACCGGTTGCAATTTCTAAATATTTATTTTGTTCCAAAATTAGAGAAATATCTTTATAAAATGCAGTAGTGTTTGTTCCGTCAAAAAACTTTGTGCTTTCAATAAATATTTTAGTTTTTGTTGCCGATAAGTTAATATCGTTTTTTTTCTCATTTTCAGGTTGTTCAATTTCACCATTTAAAGTTTTTTCTATTGCAATTTTATCACTTATTTTAATTTCCGGTTTAGGCATTTCTTCATTTGGAGAGGGTAAAGTAAGTGCATTACTTTCAATTTCAAGTTTTTCCGGATATTGAGCTTGTTGTTTTTCAGCCAAAGCAGTAATTGCAAATTGTATGTTGTTTTTATTTAAAAAACCGGTTATTTCCACACAAATTTGGGTATCGTTCTGAGAAATTGTTCTTGTAGTTAAATCTTCTAAGTATGTATCTATCAATTCATAAATAAGGACATTATAATCATGAGTATCATATTGAGATTTGTATCCGCTCAAATCTCCTAAATTTTCTAAAGCCTTAAAACAAGCCTTATCAGTAGCTCTCATTCGTGTAGATGAAGTCGATTCGTTTTCTCTGATATCTTCACATACTGTTGAATACACGGAAATCAATTCGTTATTTGCATCTTGAGCAAATACGTTATACGGAATTGCAAGCAATAAATATAATAGTGAAAATTTGCGCATTACCACCAACTACGGTCATCATTGTGAAGTTTGCGTATTATTTCAGTCCACTCTTTAACTTTTTTATTTTCGGTGTCCGTTAATATTAATTTATATTCAATAATCGGCTCATTGGTTGTTCCGATATTGTCAACGATTGTTTCTAGAATATAATCAGCTTCATCTTTATTGCCGACAACTTTAAATGTTTTTGAACCGCTGATAATTTTCTTTGTTACTTGTTCTGCTTTATATGTACCTTCAGGAAGATTCCTGTCATTTTTCTTTAATCCGCTCACAAACAAAAATACATTTCCGTTTTGCTCATAAATATCTCTGGTTTCATCAAGCATTTTATTTGTTGCCCGAGCGGCCGGAATGGCAAATATCTCTGCCGTTGGGATTATAGCTTCATAGCGTTCTGATTTTTTCGGTAGCTGATAAGTTGGTGTGGCCTCATCAAAAGGTATTTCCACAATTCTGAATCCGTTGTTGTCAATATATTCCGAATTGTTTTCGACAGATGAACTTTCGAAAAGTACATCTCTGAGAGTTGTTTCTTCTGATGTTGCACATGCGTTCAGCATCAAAAAACTCGAACATATTGCAAAAAGTTTTTTCATTTAAGCTCCTCATGCATAAAATTTTAATAATCTGATTATAATCGGAATTTATAAATTAACATTATAATTTTTTTACTTATTCACCATTTGCAATTTAAAATAATTTATAATAAACTCACGCTGTTTTAATTTATAACAGAACTGTACACATATGGTTATCACTTTTACAACAATATTATTGGGGTTGGCAGCATTAATATTACCCCTCAGACAAAACAGATTTTACTTATTAAGCAGTGCAATGGTAATAGGGAGTGCATATTATTTTGAGCACAACTGTTTTCGAACAAGCCTGTTCGCACCTAAAACTTTTCTTTTGTTTTTGGTATTTCATTTGGTTGCGATCAATATTTCAACATTTATTGCCTATGGAGTTGATAAGCGTGCCGCCAAACAAGGACAGTGGCGTATCAGTGAAAGAGATCTTCATATGTTAGAGTTTTTAGGCGGTTGGATAGGGGCATTTTTTGGGCAAAAATGTTTTCATCACAAAACTTCCAAAAAAAGTTATCAGGCAACTTATAAATTCATGATAGTATTGGAATTTGCCGCTATTTGGTACATTTTAAAATTTTTAAATTTGATATAGGTATATAATGTCTAAAAAAACAGAATTAAAAGAATCACCTCAATTAGCTTTCGGTCAACATTATAAAATTATGTGGCCGTTTGTTAAACCTTATATTTTCAGAGCCTTTTTGGCTGTAATTTTGTGTATACCTATCGGAGCACTTGATGCCGTTGTTGCTTTAGCACTTAAACCATATATGGACATTGTCTTGGTTGATAAAAGTGATCAATCCCCTGCGTATATTCCGATTCTTATTGTTGCGTTTACTTTTATACAAGGAGCTTTTAACTACTCTGCCACATATCTAAATGCTTGGGTTGGCGGAAAAATTACTACGGATGTTAAAAGGGCTTTGTTCAAAAAATTGTTGTTTTTAGAGCCGTCATTTTATGATAAAAACGATTCCGGTCATATCATTCAAAGGTTTTCTGCAGATGTAGACGTTGCGTGTAATGGTTTGATAGATAATATTCGTCTTTTTGTATCTAGAATTTTTTCTTCATTATCCCTGATAGGTGTATTAATATATAACTCTTGGCAATTATCAATTATTGCAATTTTGGTTTTAGTTTTTGCTTTGATGCCTTTGGCTCGTTTACGTCGTATGATAAAAGGAGTTATTCATAAAACCGTGCAAGAAAATTCAACGATTCTTACCAATTACAATGAGACCTATCACGGAAACAAGACCATCGCTGCATATAATTTGCAAGAACAATCATATAATAGCTACTCAAATGTTATTAATCGCTTGTTTAAGCTCACTGTTAAGATGGTTCAAAGAACCGCATGGATGACTCCAATGCTTCATGTTGTGGCGTCTGTCGGTATCGGTGCCGTAATTGGTATCGGAAGCTATTTGATTGTGAACGGAACTATTACTTCGGGTAATTTTGTTTCATTTATAACGGCATTAATATTGCTTTATAATCCTATAAAAAATATCGGAAAAAATTTTAGTGCTGTACAGGTATCTTTTTTGGCAATAGAGCGTATTGCAGATATATTAAATATAACTCCGACAATAGCAGATAATAAAGATGCCTATACTCTGAAGGGTGTAAACAAAGAAATATGCTTTAATGACGTTAGTTTTGCTTATAATCCGGAGGTGGAAGTATTAAAGCACATATGCCTTAAAGTAAAAGCCGGTAAAACAGTTGCATTGGTTGGTAACTCCGGTGGAGGAAAGTCAACGGTTGTCAGTTTGTTACCTCGTTTTTATGATGTCTGTTCTGGTAGTATCACCATAGATGGTCGAGATGTACGGGAGATAAGTCTTGAAAGTTTGCGCAATAATATCGCTGTTGTTTTCCAAGATAATTTTTTGTTTTCGGGGACACTGAGAGATAATATTCTGATGGGCAAACCTGATGCAACCGAAGCGGAAATAAACTCGGCTTTGGAAATGGCTTACCTTAAAGATTTTGTTGCAGAGCAAGAAAAAGGTTTGGATACGGATATCGGAGAGCGTGGTAGCTTGCTTTCCGGAGGACAACGTCAAAGAGTGGCCATTGCCAGAGCTTTTATAAAAAATGCTCCGATTGTGATTTTAGACGAAGCAACTTCTGCTTTAGATAATAAATCTGAGGCGGTTGTTCAAAAAGCAATAGATAATCTTATGCAAGACAGAACTGTTTTTGTTATTGCTCACAGGTTATCAACTGTTCAAAATGCTGATGAAATAGTTGTTATCAACGATGGTGAGATTATTGAACAAGGATCACATTCTGAGCTGCTTCAGATTGAAGATGGTGCATATAGAACATTATATAATGCTCAGTTTAAATCTCGTAAGCAGTAATAAAACTAATTTGTTGACTCAATTGATTCGTTGTATTAACTTAAATAACGAATTTATTTTGAAAGATTGTTTTTATGTGTAATTTATATATACAAATAATTTCTAATATTATCCCCTAAGGGGATGATCAGTTTTTCGCACATATTTAACCATTTTATTTTCTAAACATAATCAATAAAAATAAGGTACATTCCGATGACAAAACATTATGCCGATGTGAAGGCTAAGCCTGACTTTGTAGAAGTTGAAAAAGAAATTCTCAAATTTTGGGAAGATAACGCAATTTTTGAAAAATCCGTGCAAAATCGAGATGGAGCGTCTGAATTTGTTTTTTATGACGGCCCTCCGTTTGCAAACGGTACACCACACTACGGACACATTATGGTATCCTATGTTAAAGATGTGGTTGCCAGATTCCAAACTATGAACGGTAAAAAGGTTGAGCGCCGTTTAGGATGGGATTGTCATGGTTTGCCGGCAGAAATGTCTGCGGAGAAGCAACTCGGAGTTTCCGGACGTAAACAAATAGAAGAATACGGAATAGAAAAGTTTAATGATTTTTGCCGTTCTGATGTTCTTAAATACTCAGGTATCTGGGTAGATATGTTTAAGCGTATAGGTCGTTGGGTTGATTTTAATCACGATTATAAAACTATGGACTTGTCGTTTATGGAAAGTGTGATTTCTAACTTCAAACAACTTTATGATAAAGGTCTTGTTTATGAAGATTATCGAGTATTGCCATACTCATGGGCAGCAGAAACACCGCTTTCTAACTTTGAAGTAAATCAAGGTTATCAAGATAAGACAGACAATGCCATCACCGTGTTGTTTAAACTTGAGAACGGAATGAATATTTTGGTATGGACAACAACTCCATGGACATTACCATCTAACCTGATGTTGGCAGTAGGTGAAGATATTGATTACGTGATTATGGAAGAAGCCGGCCAAAAGTATATTTTAGGCAGAGCGTTGCTCGGACGTTATAAAAAACAACTGGAAAATGCTGTTGAAGTAGGAGCCTTAAAAGGAAAAGATTTGGTTGGTATGGGATATGAACCTATGTTCCCCTATTTCAAACATTTAAAAGAAAAAGGCTGTTTCAAAGTTTTATCCGGAGAATTTGTATCTACGGAAGATGGTACAGGTGTTGTTCATATAGCTCCCGGATTCGGACAGGACGACTTTGATGCTTGCCGTGCATGTAATGAAAGTTTTCCGATAGTTTGTCCGGTAGATGAAGCCGGCAAGTTTACCTCAGAGGTTTGTGATTATGAAGGCAAACAAGTTTTTGAAACTAATGAACCTATAATGCAGTGGTTGAAAGAAAATGGATTGTTGGTAAAAAAAGAACAATATACTCACTCCTATCCTTTCTGTTGGAGGACAGATACTCCATTGATTTACAAAGCCATGTCAAGTTGGTTTGTTCGTGTAACAGATTTTAGAGATGATATGGTTAAAAACAACCAGCAAATTAATTGGGTGCCGGATCATATTAAAGATGGTCGATTCGGTAAATGGTTAGAAGGAGCCAGAGATTGGTCTATTTCTCGAAATCGTTTTTGGGGTACTCCAATTCCGGTGTGGAAGTCTGATAATCCTAAATTTCCACGTATAGATGTTTTTGGTTCTATTGCAGAAATCAAAGATAATACAGGTTTTGATGTTAAGGATTTACACAAGCCTTATATTGATGATGTTGTTTACCCTAACCCTGATGATCCATCAGGCAAAACCATGATGCGTCGAGTAGGAGATGTTTTTGACTGTTGGTTTGAGAGTGGCTCCATGCCTTATGCACAAGTCCATTACCCATTTGAAAATAAGCAGTGGTTTGAAGAACATTTTCCTGCAGATTTCATCGTAGAAGCTATGGATCAAACAAGAGGTTGGTTTTATACTTTAACGGTATTATCAACTGCATTGCACAATAAACCCGCATTTAAGAACTGTATTTGTACCGGATTATTAATGGCAGAAGGGGGGCAAAAGCTTTCTAAGCGCCTAAAGAACTATCCGGATCCGAATGAAGTATTAGACACCATCGGTTCAGATACTTTGCGTTGGTTCTTAGTATCTTCTCCGGTTTTAAAAGGTGGCAACTTAGCGGTAGATAAAGAAGGTAAGGAGATTATCAAGGCAGCACGTGTGGCACAAATTCCTCTTTGGAATGCTTTTTACTTTTTCACGCTATATGCAAATGCCGAAAATTATAAAGCCAAAGAAACATATTCTTCATCAGAAGCTATTGATAACTACATTTTATCAAAGCTCAAAAAATTGGCCCAGATTGTACAAAATGGTATTGAAAATTATGACGTAGCCGTTGCTACTGGTGAGATTGCTTCATTTATGGAAATTCTTAATAACTGGTATATACGTCGCAGTAGAGACAGATTTTGGGAGGGAAATTCTCAGGCATTTGATGTCTTATACACGGTTTTGGTAAATTTAAGCAAAATTCTTGCTCCGCTCATGCCGTTTGTGTCGGAATATGTATTCAAAACTTTGACCGGAGAGGAATCCGTCCATTTAACGGATTATCCGACACTGGATCTTGTTTCTTTTGATAGTGCTTTAGTTGAGGAAATGGATTTTCTGCAAGATTTATGTTCCGCCGGCAAATTTATCCGAGAAGAAAAGAATTTGCGCAACCGTTTACCTTTAAGCAGTTTAACGTTAGTTGGACACAATCTTTCTTCGGCTTATCAGGAAATTGTTAAAGACGAGCTTAATGTTAAAGAAGTCAAATTTGATAACAATTTAAGTGCTTATGCTGAGAAAAAAATTTATCTGTATACCCCATTGTTAGGAAAGGCACTCGGTAAAGATATGGGAGCAGTAATGTCAGCATATAAGCAAAAACAATGGACATTAAATTCTGATGGTACATTAAGTATCGGAGGACAAAACTTAAAATCTGATTTATTTGAAGTCCGTTTAGAGATGAAAGACGGCATTGCCGGAAAATCGTTTGCTGATAACCGTGCGGTAGTTACATTAGATACAAATGTTACTGAGGAGCTTAAACGAGAAGGTATGGCCAGAGATTTTGTGCGTCTGGTTCAAACTCTACGTAAAGATAAAGATTTTAATATTTCTGATCGTATAGAGCTTAGTTGGTCAACCGACAATTCCGAATTAGCACAAGCTTTGGACGAAAACAAAGAATATATTGCTGAGCAGGTTTTAGCAATTAAGATTAGCAATAACTGTCCAAACGGCACAAAAGCGGATATTGACGGAACCTCTGTATATTTTGATGCCAAAGTTGCATAGTTCTCAAAAACGCTGTCACTCCTCTTGTAAAATAATGCAAGAGGAGTGATTTTTTGAAAATTTAAAGAAAGTTGACAAAAAAGTTATTGAAATAGATAAATTTTTATGATATAGTCTTTGCAAATTTGAAGACTTTTCCCTATGTAGGAGCAAAAATATGAACGAAAATAGCACAATTTCAGCTAAAGACAAGATTGAACGCGCAATATCTTTAGCCGGAAAGTTTAATGATGCTGATAAAATGCAATACTATCCTCTTGAGGATTTGACTGTTGCTATGGAAATTTTTAATGATCCTGCAGTAGCAAATAAAGCAGAGATTAAATCTGTTTTGGCAAACTTACAAACTGCAATAGATCAACGCATCGCTAAAATCGCAAAAGATGAAGAGCCTTTGTCAGTAGATGATTTGGCTGTTGTTAATAGATTTATATCATTCGGAAGCGATGCTCAGCTTAAATATCAGGCCTCACAATCAATCCAAAAGCTCATTGATGAGTATGACGAAGAAAACGGTCTCAATCAAGATGAAGAAGTTTTGCGTAAAAATGATGACAGTTTAAATAAACATCTTTCAGAAATGAACTTATATTCAGATGGTCAAGTTTCATCACAGTTTTCTGAGTTGGGTAAAATTATTGATAGAGTAGATGTAGTTGAACAATCTCAAAACAATAGTGTTCTTAGTGAAAAACAAAAATCTGAAAATATAAGCATGTTGTTTGAGGCAGCTAAGATTGAGGCTTATCGCAAAAATGTCGGTAGCATCAAATATCTCATGTCTACTCAGGCTGAACAACGCAAAATGTTGTCTGAAGCGACTCAGGATATTTTCATGTCCAAATTAGGGCAAGTTGCACTATCCTCAGAACTCACACCTCCCACTACAGAAGAACTTCAAGATGAAGATAAACTTCAAGCATACATTGAAAGAAGTGAGAAAGAAGCTCAGACTAAGCTTCAAAAACTGGTAGATAGCAAAGAAAAGATTATTGCTAAAACGGACAATTTAATAGCAGCTTGTGCAGATATAGAAAATAAGGCCTCTTTCTTCGTGCGTCGTTTGGAAAAGAGAATTGGTGCAGGAACAAGCAAATTTTCCAAAAAAGTTGAAAAATTTATCACCAAAGCCAGAAGTTTGTGGGGTAAGAAATATGATATTGCACGACCATTATCTAACAATATCAAAGATAACAACATAAGAATTACAGCAGATGTAGTCGTAGCCATCGGTGTTGGAGTTATTGTTGCTAAAGCCGCTGCTCCGGTAGTTGCTACTGCATTTGCAGCTAACGCCGCATACACAGCCGTAGGAGCCTACTGGTATCCGTTTTTGGGAGAAGCCAAGAAGATACAGCGTGTTGCCAAAGAAAATGGTCAAACCATTAAATTTGCTCAAGCATGGAAAATGGCCAGAGCCAAACTCAAAGATAGTCCTGAACACAAGAGAAATGCTCGTTGGGGAGCATTTGGTGGTGCTTTGGGCGGTATTGTCGGAATTGGTAGTTTGGGAGCAGGTCTAAATACAGTGGCATCAAGAGGTGCCGCAATGTTAGGGCGTATGGTTGGTTCAACATCTTCTCAAATTCATAATTATGCCACAGCAAATAAGGCTTATAAAAATAATCCTACTCAAGAAAATGAAGCTAAACTTAATGGTGCAAAATTAGGTTTGGGTATTGGATTAACCATTTCTGCAGTAAGTTCATATTTATCTCTTAATAATATTCCAGCTAATGCATTATCCGAAATCAAGGATAACATACAAGAACGCTTAAGTTCATTATCAGAAAGTACAATATCGGTAATGGAAGATCCTTTTTTACCACAGAGTGAGACGCCAACACTTGATAGTTTATTATCCCCTTCAGCAACATTAACCGCTAACGATGTTGCCGATTCTACCGATTTAATAGGTCCTGAGCCACAAGAAATGGTACCTTTTGAACCTGTTGCTCAAGTTTCAGATACTCCTAAAATCGGGGATATTCTTTCTCAAAAAGATTATGGTAACGGTATTATCGAAACCATTACTCTCGGAAAAGACGGTGTTCCTCAACAAGATGTTGTCGGTTTAAGTGGAAGTATTGAAACATCTGAGCGTATTCAAGCTTTTTATGTCCGTCGTATCAGCAATATGAACCAATATAATAATCTTATCAATATGATTGGTAGAGGCGAACATTTTATGGATGCTAATCAAGCCGTAGAAGCTATGAAAAAGCAAATTGAACTTGGTTTTGTAAAATTACCGGACGGTTTAACACCGGAACATGCAATCCATACCGCTTTTATGCATGGTCATTATACCGGTGATATGAGTGCTATCAGAGCATTAGCTTGCCCTAATGGTGAAGAAACTGTTGGAATGTTTAAAGAATTATCTTTAAAATATAGTACAGATAATGGTTTTATCGGACGTCCGGTTGATCCTGATATAAAATTACCGATGAGAGCAGGTACTATTGATGTTAAAACACCATGTGAGCCGGTAATTTATGAAAATGATGAGATAGTCGTAGAACAACAACCTTTAGAAAAAACAAATATTACTGTCGAAACTATCCCGACAATTCAGACTATTGATGAGATAGGGGTAACCTATTGTGCTGAACCTGATGCAACCGTAGAATATCCTGCAGCATATGCAGGGCATGATAGCTATCCGACCAATAATGATGAAGGATATAGTTTGATATTTGAAGATCGTAAAGGTGATGGGCTTACAGCCAAAGAAGTTTATGCACCAGAAGGTGTAACCAGTTACAGACTCAAAGGAGATAACCATATAACATTGGGTATTGAATGTGATGAAAATATCACAGCATATCAAACTCAGCGTCAGTTCAATATCAGAGATGGTTATATTGTTCCTGAAGCTGAAGGTGTAAACGGCTATGCTCAATTATGGGGCGGAAAAGTAGGAGAGGCATTTGCTTGTGAGGTTGACGGTAAGGATGTTATTAAATATATCAGCCAAGAGGGAACGGTTGTAACCTTTGATCCTGATAATAATTATCACGCAACTGTTGAACATATGTATTTAGGCAGAGGAGTTCCTCAAGATGTTCAAGAGAGTACCGTACAACAAGCCATTGACTCAATTAATGAACAAAGAGCTGATGAAATACAAGTAAACGGATATCAAAAGCCTCAAACCACTTCAGAGTTGACCAGAATAGCAACTAAGAAAGGAGATGTTTATGCTCGTCTTTCAACTATCGTTGGTCGCAAAGGTCGTTAAATCTGATTAACTTCCAAAAAGTAAGCGGGCGTTTTTAAGCGTCCGCTTTTTGTTAATTATCTTGCTAAAACCAATCAGTCATCATATACTTTCAAAAACAAAGGAATATTATGTTGCAATTTATTGATAGTCATATCCATCTGCAAGAGTGCGATTTATCCTTATTAAAGGAATTGCAAAATGGTGGTTTGCTTAAAGCTGTTTGCCCTTCAACTTCAGAAGATGATTGGGCAAAGGTTGAAGATATATCTTCAACATATCCTGAATTAGTATTTCCGGCCTATGGGGTACACCCTTGGTATGTAGATACGATATCAACTGATTGGTCTGCAAAATTAGAAAATAAACTGCTGACAAATAGCAATGCTTGGATTGGAGAATGTGGATTAGATAAATGCAAAAAGACTGATTACATCAAACAAAGCAATATTTTTAATATTCACATAAGTTTGGCACAAAAATTGAAACGCCCGCTAATAGTTCATTCTGTTAGAGCTCAGCAATGGCTTGAAGATTTTTGGCAACATCTACGAGATACAAGGTTTGTAATACATTCCTTCAATGGAGATAAAAACTTTGTACGCAGAATTATCAAACATGGAGGGTATATTTCTTTTTCTCCGTCAATATTGAGGCAAAAGAAATGTCTTGAAATTATTACCCAAATTCCTTTGGAGAAAATTCTGGTAGAAAGTGATGCTCCATATCAGGGTAAGAGTATTGAAATTTTAAAAATTATAAAAGCAATTGCTTTGATCAAAGGTACAAGTGAACAATTAATATCGGCACAGCTGATTAATAATTTTAAGGTATTTAACTATGATAAATAATCGATTCCAAAGAACATCATTATTGCTTGGAGAGCAAGGAATCCGTAATCTGCAAAATTCATGCGTGATGATTGTCGGCTTGGGAGCAGTCGGCGGATATGCTCTTGAAGCAATAGCTCGCTCCGGTGTTGGACATCTGATCTTAGTCGATTTTGATGAGTTTGATATCACGAACATCAATCGCCAAATTCTAGCCACAGATAACACTATCGGGCGCAAAAAAACGGAAGTAGCCAAAGAACGGGTTTTGCAAATAAATCCAAGTTGCAAAGTTGAAATTCGTGATGTATTTATCGATTCTTCCAATGTGGAAAATATATTATCCCTGAAACCTGATTATGTTATAGATGCGATAGATTCTCTCAAATCAAAATGTTGTTTATTAAAAAAACTTTGGCAACAAAAAATTCCTTTTATCACTTCAATGGGAGCCGCTTTAAAAACAGATACTTCTGCAATAAAAATGTCAACATTGGCTGAAACACAAAATTGTCCATTAGCCAGACAAGTGCGCCAACAATTAAGAAAAGAAGGTGTAAACTTAGAAGAAGTTTTGTGTGTATACTCACTAGAAAAATCAAATTCCGATGCAATAATATCAAAGTCCACATCTAAAATATTAGGATCTTTACCTACAATTACAGCTATTTTCGGATTGATTATAGCCAATCACGTTATTTTAGATTTGTCAAAGTCTGAATAATTAGTTTAAATCTTAGTTTATTTACTTGTAATTAATAATATTTTCGCATAATTTAGAACAAATAACTAAGGGTACCTGAAAATGAAAATGATTAAGCCGATTGTCAATCTGTCTAAAACAGCAGACAATTATGATACATTTATACTTGGTTTGAATGGTGTTTTGCATGAGGGAAAGGAGATTCTTCCTGCAGCAGCAGATGCTTTACGCAATTTAATTGCTGAAAATAAGAAAATAATATTGCTTACCAACTCATATATGAGAATAGCAACAATTGCAGATTGGTTGAGAAAAAACGGGGTAAACCCACAAAATTTTCATTGCATAATGAGTGCCGGAGAGATTTTGCACTATAAACTTAAATCTGCACAGGGAGCATATGCGGCTTTGGGTGATACATATTATCATCTTGGAGACAGAACAGATAAGGGTGTTTTTAGCGGATTAAATTATACTACGGTAAATTCTATTTCTTCTGCTCATTTTTTGTATATGAATGATGTTATTGATACCAATGATACGATAGACATATATCGTCCGTATCTTGAGCAAGCTTCTGCCTTAGGTTTACCATTAGTTTGTGCCGGCAATGATACATCTTGCTTCAAAGAAGGGAAAATTTGCCTTTCTTGTGGAGCAATCGCCGAGCAATACGCCATAATGGGAGGGCGAATAATTACACTTGGCAAACCTGATACTTCTTTGCTTAAATATTGTATAGATGGTATAGATAATGTCGGTAATATTTTGGTGATAGGAGATAATGTTGCCACAGATATAAAGGCAGCAACCCTGTTAGGGTGGGATTCTATGTTGATTTCTAAAGGGATACATGTCAATTATTTAGGAGAGGGATATATTCCTGATGTTGCCAAAACCAGAGAGCTTTCTAATGGTTATGATGCTTCTCCTGATTATGTTATATCAAACCTAAGGTGGTAAAGTGTCAGAAAAACGTCGATACACAATTTTAGCAATAATCATCATAATTTTGGGAGGCATTATAGCTATGCCTTTGGGTGGGTTTTGGCAATGGGTTTCTCAATATAATCAACCTTTAACTTCTTCAGATCTGCTCAGTGCCGATGAAATTAATTCTTTTCTTGATGTCTATAACCAATTTCAAGAAACTGATTTTGCAAAGGCTGAGAACAATGAAAATATCTATGACAGAGAAAATTTATCTTCGCAAGTTGTTCGCTGGTTTAAGAATAGAGGTTGGAATGCCGAAAGATTTTTTACCAGAGAGCATCAAATAAAAAGATTGATGACTGTTGCTGAGTTAAGTAATAATTTAGATGGAATCAAGCATTTACAAAAAGCTGTTGCCGGCATAAATGTGCAAAACGTTATTGCTCAACAAGAAGAAGAGTTAAAAACATTTGATTATCATCAAAAAGACCTTGATTTGATACGGGGAAATTTACATCATCTGAATAAATATTTAAAAGTACAAAAACCATAAGGTTAACTCAATGTTTCGGCCTCGATTTGTATTTCAATCCATTGGTTTTCTTTACGCTCTTTTTCTTCTTGAAGCTTTAACAACTCAACACTTAACTCGTTAAATAAATCAGGATTTTCGGTATATAGTTTTGTATCAGACAATCGTTGGGTAATATTATTTATTTTAATTACGATTTCATCAATTTCTTGCGGTAAGACTTCAAGTAATCTTTGCTGATTATAGCTTAATTTTTTTTGTTTTTGAGATTGTTGATTTGTATTTTTTAATGTCTTTTTTGCCGTTTTATTAACGGTATACATAATTTTATCAGTCATTTTGTTTAAGATATCACTATAACTTCCGGCATGTTCCAGAATGGAACCGTCACCATTCATATAAATTATTGAAGTTGCCACTTTATCTAAAAAATCTCTGTCATGACTAACAATAAGAACTGTTCCGTTGTATTCATCTAAAACTTCTTGCAATAAATCCAGTGTATCCATATCCAAATCATTTGTAGGTTCATCAAGCACCAGAAAATTTGAAGGTTGTGCAAGAACTTTGGCTAGCATCAAACGATTTTTTTCTCCACCGGAAAGTGCCGCTACCGGACAATATGCTTGGTCTGGTTTAAATAGAAAATCTTTGAGATACGCCACAACATGTCTGAAATGCCCGTGAACCATAATGTGATCACCTTTATCGCATAGTGTTTGCCATAAAGTTTTTTTAGGATCCAAAATTATTCTGTTTTGGTCAAAATAAGCCTCTTCAAGGTTCTTGCCTATTCTCACAAAGCCGGAATCAGGTTCTAATCTTTTTGTAAGTAACTTTACTAAAGTGGTCTTACCTGCGCCGTTTGGGCCGGCAATGCCGATTTTATTGCCTTTAATAATGCGTGTAGAAAAGTCTTTGACTATAATTTTATTTTCAAAAGATTTGGCAATATGTTTTGCTTCTATAACCAGTTTTGATCTGAAATCGGTTTCTTCAATATTGAGATTAATATTTCCGACTTGTTTAATTTGTTCTTTACGTTCAGCCCTAAGTTGTTGTAGTTTGCGTAACCTTCCCATATTTCTACGTCTGCGAGCTGTAACACCTTTGTGTAGCCATTCAGTTTCTTCAGCAATTTTTTTATCAAGATTGTGTTGTTCGATAAGTTCTTGATTAATAATTTGCTCTTGCCATTCTTCAAAAAAAGCAAAACCTTTATTGTTACGATGCATCTTTCCTCTGTCTAGCCAAAATGTAACAGAAGAAGTATTATTTAAAAACATTCGATCATGGGATATTAAAAGAACGGCACCATGAAATTCTTTTACAATTTTTTCAAGCATTTCTATTGATGCAATATCCAAATGGTTTGTAGGCTCATCAAGCAATAATATATCCGGTTCCCCGATAAGAGCTTTTGCCAAAGCCGCTTTTCTCAATTCTCCACCGGAAGCTTTTGATGTTTGTTGCTCTGAGTTTATTGCTAATTTATCAATCCAAATATTAACCTTATATTCGCAGTCTGTTGAATAGTTATCCAATCCGGAGCGGATTACATCACGTAGAGTATTAAGTCCTGAAAAGTCAGGCTCCTGAGGCATATATGATATTTTGGTATTTGGCTGAATAAAAATTTCTCCGTTATCCGGTTCCAATACTCCGGCAATTACTTTCAAAAGCGTGGATTTTCCGGATCCGTTGCGTCCTACTAGTGAAATTTTATCGCCTTTACTTATTGTCAATTCTACATCTGTAAACAGTTTATTGTTTCCAAATGCCAAACTGATATTTTTTAATGTGTATATCGGAGGTTCTTGCATAGTCCTATAAATCTTCTTCAACCAGGGATATTCCCTCAATTTGCCACTCTATTCCCTGAGCTGCCCAGAGAAAGAAGTCATTTATTTTTTCTTCTTTGATACCCACGGCAGCACCTATTTTGTATATATCACACATTTCCGCATCAGATAATTCATGATCATTAATTGCCAACATAATCATTTCTCTGATTATATATCTTCTTGTTTTTAAATCTCGAACTTTTAATAATTCTAAAGATGCTGTTTCCGGTTTAAGATTTTTCTTAATTTTTGACAATTCTTTGGCGGGAAATCCTATATCTTTGGCTTGTTTGCGAATATATTCGCAACGAGAAGTGGTTTTAGGAGCCATAACATATAAAAGAGAGTTGAGGTAAATTATTTTATCTTCATAGCTCAAATTTTGTTTAAAAGATGGTTCCATAATGCATTCTCCGTAATGATTGTTAATCTATTTATACATAAAAATAAAGATTTGCAAAATAAAAAAAACACTATATTATAACAAAAAATAATATAAATATGGCAAGGAGATTGCAAATGCCTTTAAAAATAGAACTGAAACCACATGAAAGTGTTATTGTTGGAGAAGCTTTGATTACCAATGATGGTGAACGCACACGTTTTTATATTGATGGAAATGTTCCGATTTTAAGAGAGAAGTTTATCTTAAGAGAAAAAGATGCCAACACGCCAAGTCGTCGAGTTTACTTTGTGGTTCAGCAGTTATATTTATCTAAAGGTGATGTCGAATTACAAAAAATGTATTTGACATTTGTAAAAGATTTACAAAATGCGGCTCCGAGTCTAATTCCTTATATAGCTCCGATTAATGAAGCGGTTTTAAATGGTGAGTATTATACGGCAATTAAAGCTGCGGCCAAATTGCTAGAAAAAGAAGACGTTGCGTTTGGTGCAATGTTGAATCCCGAAATATAATTTAACTGTTTTTTAATAAAAGTTAGATAGCCTGAAAATAAGTGTTGAATCGTTGTCGATTTTATGCTACAATAAAAGCTGTAATGTTAGTAAAACATTCACAGAATTTGTGTCCACAGTATTTGGAGAAAAGTCATGTCTAATATATCACTAACCGCATCTATGCGTTCTAACTTGTTATCTTTGCAAAATACCCAAA
>SUUR01000016.1 GCA_015062435.1 Alphaproteobacteria bacterium
TATTTTGAATATTAGATTTTAAGCAAAGTGATACATCTGCCACAACAAGCATTATCATACCCTTTTATTTTATCCGAGTATGATAATATCATAATTTTTATCAAGTGTCAAACAATAATTAAAACTAGTGGACGAATTTTGTGGTTGATAATTAAGTATTGGAATAAAACAAAGATTATTTATTGTTTTGATAGTTGTTGTACTCCAAGGTTATTGTATAGGAAATGATGGTTTATGTATTGTTCTGATTTTTGTGAAATTTACGGATATACATGTTTGTCTTATGATGGATATGGTTTTTGCGATGTATGCGATGAGGCATAATTATTATGTAATAAAAAAAAGCTACTGAAAAAACTCAGTAGCTTAAGATAGATTACAACGCTATTACTAAGCGTTGATAGGGCTGCTCATAATCAGAGCTACGTATGCAACCATGATTATTTACAAATGAGAAACTATACCCTTCCTCTGACCATACCTCGCCAAAGAACTTGCCATTGTCAATCACGAGACTTGTTTCGTAAATAACACGGATAAGATTTGTTGTTTGCCAAATCTCATCTAGCTGTTTTTTTGAAGGAAGATGGCATCTTCTTCCATCAAAAAAACAATTGTTTGCAAACTCTTTGTTCGATTGCCAAGAAACAGGTTGGCAATCTTTTGAAACCACTAGGTTTCTAGCGATTTCAAAGCCCCACAAATTATCTAAAGATAACTTGTGAGAAAGCAAAATTTCATTGCCTATCTTATAGGCAAATCGGAGTTTTGATGACTCTCTTTCTTGTGTCTTCATTTTTATAATGTTTTATGGTTTGACATTTCTTTTTTGAACCAAATCATTACAGAGCATGATATTCTCAAAGTAATGGCAAAACCATAAAACAATGAAAACAAAACATAAAACATCTATAATAATTCGGAATACAATTTTATTATATCACAAAATTAAGACAATATCAATACTTAATTATGTCACTTAGACTAAACTACTTTTTATATACGAAGAAAGAGAAAAACGTTTATTATTCAAAATAATGGGGGTAACAAATTACCCCCTCATCTTACGGCATTTTCAGCCTTATTATATATGTGTTGACCGTCTGATTAATCTCTGAAAAAATAGCTTTCAACAATATATAAAATAAATAATATACAAAAAAGAAACGGAGTATTATATAAAATAATCCAAAGTATAACAGAGGGAGTAAGTATGAGATGGGAATTAGTGTCCGATTTTTTTCTTTTCTTCTTTAGCTTGAAGTTCTTCTAAATCTCGTTCTTTGGCCAGCTTATCTAATATAGTTTTTACAACCATATCTATTTGTTTGCCTTCACTATAATCAGCCGGTAGAGCAAAATTTACACGATCATCGCTCAATAATTTAATAGCATTTTGTTTGTGCTTGGATTTTGGGCGGTATACGGCAATGGCATTACCCCCTTTACCTTTGGTAATTTTCATAGACGGAATATCAGTCATACCATCACCAAAATATATCATTCTGCGATAAGGAATAGGACGGTCTTCATCAGGCATAAATTCATTTACGGCTCTATCTTCAAGTTTTCCTAATCCTTTGTTGATTTTTGAAAGGTATTGAGTCTTGGTGGAATAATTTACTATTCGTGCAGGCCAAAGTGGGGTTTCATCTTCTCCGAAAACATAAGAACAGCCAAATACGTCAGTAAAGTGTTTGCGGATAGATGAACCGGCGATTATTTCTTCGTAGCCGGAAGATATAATATAATGTTCAATGTGCAAACCTAAGTTTTTTCCATATTCGTTAATGCGCTCAAACCAGTCTTCAACACCTTCAAAATAGGTAATACTTTTGGCAGCATCACAGAAAAATTGTCGAGTAAGTTTTAGTCCTTTTTCTTGAGCTTTTTTGGTAAAGTAATACATACTTCCGGTTATTTGGTCTGCGCAATTATCTTTTGACCATTGATTGGCTTCTTTCCAGAAGTCAGCAGGTTTCATACCTAAAGAGGGGATTAAAATATAATCTTGCATGTAAGTTACACTTAATGTTTCATCAAAATCATAAATTAGAGCTACTTTGGTAAGTTTTTTGGCCATAATATGTTATCTCCACTTGCTTTTTAGGTTTAATCATTATAAAAACAAATAAGTTAATTTTTTACTAGTGATTTTCAAGAGGTGAGCAATTATGGTAGCAAAATCTATGGAACAATTGGTTTCTTTGTGTAAACGCAGGGGTTTTATTTTTCAAAACTCAGATATATACGGAGGTCTACAAGGTGTATATGATTATGGTCCGCTCGGAGTGGAGCTAAAAAATAATCTTAAAGCAGCTTGGTGGCGTTCTATGGTTTATGAGCGTGATGATATTGAAGGTTTAGATTCTGCTATTTTGACTAATCAAAAAGTTTTGCATTATTCCGGCCATGAAGATACATTCTCTGATCCGATGACTGATTGCAGAAAATGTAAAGGAAGATTTAGAGCTGATCATATTAAAGACGGTAAATGTCCTAATTGCGGTTCTGTGGATTTGACAGATCCTCGCCCGTTTAATCTTATGTTTAAAACTAATATCGGACCGGTTGATGATGGGGCTAATTTCGGATATTTAAGGCCGGAAACTGCTCAGGCAATATTTACACAATTTAAAAATGTGGTGGATTCAACGTCTCGTAAACTGCCTTTCGGTATTGCTCAAATCGG
Source organism: Alphaproteobacteria bacterium (assembly GCA_015062435.1). Taxonomy (GTDB): domain Bacteria; phylum Pseudomonadota; class Alphaproteobacteria; order RF32; family CAG-239; genus CAZU01. The sequence goes on from SUUR01000016.1 coordinate 2,693, forward strand.
AAAATCTTTCAGAAATGAAATTACGCCCCGAAACTTTATTTTTAGGGTGCGTGAGTTTGAGCAAGCAGAATTAGAATATTTTGTTGCTCCGGGAGAAGATGAAAAATGGCATGAAATATGGAAAGAAGAACGTGTTAAATGGTGGGAAAATCAGGGATTAAAAAGAGAAAATATCAATATTTATACCACTCCCAAAAATGATTTAGCCCATTATGCTAAGGCCTGTTATGACATAGAATATCAGTTTCCTCACGGAATGGAAGAATTAGAAGGTATTGCAAATCGAACTGACTATGATTTGGGAAATCATACTAAAGCTCAAGATGAGATGAATTTGACTTCTAATTGCCATAAAAATCCGGATTCAACTCAAAAACTTTGTATATCAGATGACAATAATAAATGGGTGATTCCTTTTGTTATTGAGCCATCTATGGGAGTTGATAGAGGTGTGTTGGCAGTGATGACAGAAGCTTATACTGAAGAGGATTTAGGTGAAGGTAACAGCCGTATTGTTCTTAAACTCAAAAAACATTTAGCGCCAATTAAAGTTGCTGTTATTCCTTTAAAGAAAAATAATGAACAAATTATGAGTAAGTGCAAAGAAATTAAGAATAATTTGTTGAAATTGGGGATAGGGCGTGTTGCTTTGGAAAATACCGGTAATATTGGTAAGGCATATCGCAGACATGATGAGGTAGGTACTCCGCTTTGTATTACTGTGGATTTTGAAACTATTGAACAATATCCAGAATCTGTTACTATCAGAGATAGAGATACAATGAAACAAACCAGAGTTAATGTTGCTGATTTGAAAGATTACTTGCGTAATTATTTTGCGGAATAGAATATGAAAAAAAACTCCCTGAATTTTTAATTCAGGGAGTTTTTTTAGTTTTCTTTTATCGGTTTTATCAGAGATAGGATAATACTTCCGGTTAAAATTCCGAAAGTTATTAATAATGAGTGCCAAGCCTCCAAATGTATACCAATGTGGGGCAGAAAAATTTTGCAACCGATAAAAATCAGAATTATAGATAAAGCCGGTTTAAGGTAAATAAATTTGTTAATACTGGCTGCCAATAAAAAGTATAAGGCTCTAAGACCTAAAATGGCGAAGATGTTACTGGTGTATACAATAAAGACATCTTGGGTTATTAAAAATATAGCAGGAATACTATCTACTGCAAAAATAACATCCATAAACTCAATAACGATAAGTGCAAATAATAAGGGAGTGATGAGAACAATTTTGTTTCTGCGAACAATAAAGTGTTCACCATAAAGATTGCGTGTCATTTTAAATGTGCGTTTAACAAATTTAAAAATTTTAGTGTCAGATAAATTTTCATCATCATCACTTTTGAATGCCATTTTTAAACCGGTATAAAGCAAAAATACAGAGAATACATATAGAATCCAGTGAAAGTCACTTACCAATTTGGCGCCGATCAATATCATAATCGCACGCATGACTATTGCACCTAAAATACCCCAAAATAATACTCTGTGTTGATATTTGGTGGGAATGTTTAGACTGGTGAATACTAAGGATATTACAAAAATATTATCCATAGAAAGGCTCTTTTCAACAAGATAGCCGGTATAATATAACATTCCGGCAGATGTGCCTTTTTCATATATGATGAACAGTCCGAAAACTAAAGCTATTAAAATATAATATATACTTAGTTTTAGAGTATCTTTAATCTCAGGATCTTTGCTATCTTTGTGAAAAATAAAAAGGTCTAAATATAATAAAACAAATATTAAACCTATAAATATTGTCCACATAAGAGTTGGAGATAATATATAATGATTATTAATTAATGAATTTAAAGTTTCCACGTTTGTTACTTTCAGATAGGTTATTGCGGTATGTTTATTGTCCTATGCAACTATAATTGAAACCTGCAAGTTTGGCTTGATGAGCATCAAGTAAGTTGCGACAGTCAATAATGTTGAGATGTTTCATTTTTTGTGAGGCCAAAGTTAAGTCAAGAGCTTTGAACTCATCCCATTCTGTGAGAATGGCAAGTACGTCTGCATTTTCTATTGCTGAATACATATCGGAAGAATATTTTATTTTGTCTCCGAGTATTTTTTTTGCCGTATCATTAGCCTTGGGGTCATAAGCAGTTATCTCTGCATTGCAGTTTAGAAGTTCTGCAATTATTTCCATCGCAGGGCTTTCTCGACAATCATCAGTTCCGTTTTTAAATGCAAGTCCTAAAATTGCAATTTTAGGGTTCGGAATGTCTTTTATGCTATTTAGAATTCTTTGAGCCATTCGTTTTTTGCGTTGGCGATTGCCTTCAATAGCTGAGTTTATTAAAGTCATATCGATACCGTTTTGGCGAGCCATATATGACATTGCCATCGTATCTTTCGGAAAACAGCTTCCGCCGTATCCGGGACCGGGGTTAAGAAATCGAGGGCCGATACGAGTATCTAACCCCATTCCTTTGGCAACTTCTCTAATATCAGCTCCGGCTTTTTCACAAAAATCAGCCATCTCGTTAATATAGTGTATTTTGATAGCTAAAAAGGCATTTGATGCATATTTTATGGTTTCTGATGAACGACGTTTTACAAATAAAATATTAGTTTTTCCATCAAATGGGCGGTATAGTTCTTTGATGAGTTTTGCTGCTTTGTCAGTATTGGTTCCGACAACAATTCTATCCGGATTGAAGAAGTCGTGTATTGCGAAACCTTCTCGTAAGAATTCCGGCAAAGATACTACATCAAAGTCAGCTTGTGGATTTTTCTTGGAAATAAGGGCTTCCACATCATCTCCCGTGCCGACAGGAACCGTAGATTTTGTGGCTATAACCGTATAACCGGTAAGATGTTCTGCCAGTTCAGTGGCTGCCGCATGTATATATTTCATGTCAGCTTCTTTGGTTACAGGGTGAGGAGGTGTGCCAACAGCAATTATTACGATGTCAGCATCACAAACGCCTTCTTTCATGGAGGTGGTGAATTTTAGATTGCCGGATTTGACATTTTTGATAAATAGCTCTTCTAAACCATCTTCAAATATGGTGAGCTTTCCTGATTTTAAAGCCTCGATTTTGGAAGGTTCTCTATCAATACATATTACTTGATTGCCGAGTTCTGCAAGTCCGACACCGGTAGGTAATCCTACATATCCGGTTCCGATGATTCCTATTTTCATTTTTACCTGTCTTCGTTGTATTTATATATTTATTTTATAATCCTAAATTCGGTAATTAAGCAAGTGCTTTGTGTTATATCTGCACAAATAGAAATCAGCCTATTTGATTGATAATTCCACCGCCAAGCAAAATGTCATTATTATATAAAACTACTGATTGTCCGGGAGTGAGAGCTTTTTGCGGTTCACTAAAATCTACTTTTATACCGTTAGCCATAGGTGTAACAATTACTTCAGTAGGTTGTTGAGAAGAACGTACTTTGGCCAGAGCATGAAATTTTGTGTCAGGTAAATCAAAATCCATCCAGCAACAATTATCTGCAGTTAAAGATTTTTGTAGGCCGTCTTCTTCATAGCCGAGAACAACTTCATTGGTTTCTTTCCTAAGATCAATTACGTATAATGGGCGATCTGAAGATATTCCGAGTCCTCTTCTTTGGCCGATGGTATAGTTCCAAATACCGTTATGTTTTCCTAAAATTTTTCCTTGTAAATTAACAAAGTTTCCAGGAAAAGGTTTTACCTCAAGTAATTCGGTATAGTCACCGGAGTAGAAATCTTGGCTATCTGCTTTATCGCATACTTCTAATCCAGCTTGACGGGCAAATTCTCTGATTTGAGGTTTGGTATATTCTCCGAGCGGAAGTAAAATTTTGCGTAACTGCTCCTGATTTAAACGATATAAAAAATATGATTGATCTTTTTTAGCATCCGCAGCAACTCTTATGAAATATCGTTTGCTATCCGGATTGTAATCCAATCTGGCATAGTGACCGGTTGCAAATTTATCAAATTCTATTCCTTGCTCTTGGGCTGAACGAGGAAGAGCTTCAAACTTTATGGTAGAGTTACAAATAATACAAGGATTTGGGGTGCGACCATTAAGATATTCTTGGCGGAAGTTATTCATAACAAGTTGTTGATATTGTTTTCTGCAATCAATAACGTAGTATGGGATATTGAGTTTTTGACATATAGATTGAGCAGATGCGATATCTTGTTTTTCTTTGGGGCCAAAGCAGGCCTCTTTTCCTTTGGGGGCAAGGTTGCGTATTACCTCGTCCCAAATGGTCATTGTGGCTCCGATAACTTCGTGTTCTGCTTTTTGGAGCAGAAGAGCGGCGGCTGAAGAATCTACACCGCCACTCATTCCAACTAAAATTTTCATGATTAAAATAGTCCTTAATTTTAAAACTTTCTTGCGGATACTCCATCTTTCCAGTTTTTTTCTATTTTTTCAAGAGAAATTCCTTTGGTTTCCGGAACAAAAAAGTATACAAACAACATCGAAAGAACTGTTATTCCGGCAAACATCCAGAAAGTTGCAGCGTTTCCGATCAAATTTAATAAAGGTAAGAAGCTTAATACTACAATAAAGTTAAAGCCAAAATTTGATACGGTTGCCGCACTCATTGCAAAACCACGAATCTGTAACGGCATAATTTCAGATATCATTATCCATGCAACAGGACCTAAACTCATGGCAAATGATGCTATGTATATAACAACAGATGCTACTGCCAACCATTTTCCGGCGTTGCCGAGTTCTGTTGACCATGCAAATGATCCGCCTAAGGTAATGAGACTTATCAGCATTCCCCATAAACCTATATATAAAAGAGGTTTGCGTCCCAGACGATCTGTATAAGCAATGGCAACTATTGTCATAAGGAAATTGACAACTCCTATGCCGATGGTGGCATATAGTGCTCCTATTGCAGAGTCAAAGCCGGCAATTTGAAAAATAGTAGGGGTATAATATATGATTGTATTAATACCGGTACAAATTTGAACAAACATAATACCTACACCAACAAAAATAGGCATAAACATCCATTTATGAAAGTGAGTTTTTGATTTGTTTTTTTGTGAATCAAGAGTTTCTTTAATTTCACTAATGTGTAATTCCGCATCACCGTCAGGTTCAATTTTTAAAAATACTTCTCGAGCTTCTTTTTCTCGATTTTTACTAATCAGCCAACGAGGTGTATCACTTAAAAAACAAATGCCGATCAATAATATAATTGCGGGAATAATACCGGCACCCAACATCCAACGCCAATTGTAATCAGTGTTGGCAAATATGCGATTAATTAAATATGATAATAAGATTCCAGCTGTGATGGCTAATTGGAATAATGAAACCAACATTCCCCTGATTTTTTGGGGAGATATTTCCGATAAATAAAGAGGAACGGCAAAGCTTACCATACCTACGGCAATACCAATCATAATTCTTGAGATAATCAATTGTGTGATACTTTGAGCAATTCCGCAAAACAGAGAGCCAATTACAAAGATTATGGCGGTGGCAATAATGATCTTTTTTCGGCCATAAATATCTGCAAGTACACCATTGGCAGCAGCTCCGACAACAGAACCGGCAATGGCTGAACTTACAAGCCAACCTTGTTCTAAAGGTGTCATACTCCAAGTGTTGTTAATAAATAACAAAGCTCCAGAAATCACTCCCATATCAAATCCTGAAAGTAATCCGCCCAAAGATGCTACTATGGCTACGATGTATAACCATATCGGAATTTGTTTATCAGTATCAGTCATACAAACCTCCTAATTTAATGTTTTGTGACTGATATAATTTTTATTTATCAAAATTAAAGGCGTAGATAGTCAAAAAATACGGGGCGTCTTCCTTCAAATACTGCTTTCCTTTGATATTTTGTTTCTACCCAATCTTTAGGCGGGTGTTTCCAATCATTTCCGCATTTGGCAGTCCAGATAAAATTTTTGTTTTGATGCATTTGGCGAAGTACCCATCTTTTATAAACGGGATGATCTGTTGCTATTCTGAATATTCCGCCGGGTTTTAGTATGCGAGCAATTTCTTTTAAGTTATCAGGATTGATAAAACGTCTGTCTGCGTGGCGTTTTTTGGGCCACGGATCGGGGAAAAGCAAAAATACTTTATCTAAAAAATTATCAGGCATACGGGAAAATAATAGTCTGATGTCATCAGCATAAATTCTGATGTTATCTACTCTTTGCGGTAAAAGTTTTATGGTTTCAGGTACTTGATCAGCTTGTTTGATACCGGTAATCAGGGTGAGAAGATTAGCAACTCCATTTTTAAATACTTCTGCTCCGATAAAACCTGTTTGCGGATTTTTTAATGCTTGTCCGGCAATGTGCTCTCCATTACCAAAACCTATTTCTAAGCAGATTTGGTTTATTTTGGTGCCAAAGAGAGTTTGTTTATCAATAATTGTTGATGATGTAATTGCAATTTCCGGCAAAAATTTATCAAGTAAAGAAGTTTTGGCTTTGCGAATTTTACGCCCTTGTCTGCGTCCGTAAAAATGAGGTTCTTGATCAGAATGCATTTTGAAATTCCTTTACTAAATCTAATTTTTCCCATGAAAAATGTTTATTATTCAGTGGTGCGTGTCCAAAGTGTCCATAAGTGCTGGTCGGAAGGTATATCGGATTTTGAAGTTGCAAGTGCGAAATAATACCGGACGGAGTTAAATCTATATGTTTTTTTAGATAGGTTAAAATTTGATTTTCCGGTACCTTAGCTGTATGATGAGTATCAATATAAATTGAAAGAGGTTCTGCTACTCCGATTGCATAGGATATTTGAAGTAAACATTCATCAGCTAAATTTGCAGCAACAATATTTTTGGCTAAATATCTCAACATATATGCTGCTGATCTGTCCACTTTTGTGGGGTCTTTACCGGAAAAAGCTCCGCCACCGTGAGGGGCGTATCCGCCATAAGTATCGACAATAATTTTTCTTCCGGTAAGACCGGTATCTCCATCTGGTCCTCCGATGACAAAGCGTCCGGTTGGATTAATTAAAATATTTTCTTTAGTAGGAATGAGATTTTCAGGTAAAGAAGAGTTTATAATTTTGGTTACAATCTCTTGAACATCTTGAAGTGAAAGGTTATCAGAATGTTGGGTGGATACGACAAGTTTGGGAATTGATAGGGCGTGGTATCTGTCTGCGTATTCAATTGTTATTTGTCCTTTTGCATCCGGTCCTAATCCGCAATTCGGATTTTGTTTGCGATAGTTTGCCAGTTCTTTTAATATGTGGTGTGATAAATAAATCGGGAGAGGCATATATTCAGTATTATAACCAAATTCATTTTTGGCATAACCAAACATTATTCCCTGATCTCCGGCCCCTTGTTTGTCTACACCAAGTGCGATGTCCGGTGATTGTTGATGTAATAAGTTTTCTATCTTTACCGTTCTCCAATCAAATCCAGATTGCTCATAACCGATATTGCGGATAGTCTGTCTGATGATATTCTCAATTTCTAGTTTGGAAATATCAGCTTGAGAAGATGTTTCTCCGGCGATGATGACTTTATCAGTTGTAGCAAGAGTTTCGATTGCGCAACGAGATGTTCGGTCTTTTGATAAGTATAAGTCTAAAATAGAATCGGATATCGCATCACAGATTTTATCAGGATGTCCTTCAGATACGGATTCACTGGTGAAAAGTGTAGACATTTTATCCCCTGTTTATAGATATTTGATTATTACAAAACCACCGATAAGTAATATTAAAAATATTACAGATAATAAGCCTAAATGTTTTTCTATAAATATTTTCATCGGTGATCCATATTTTTTCAGTAGCCACGCAACCAGATAAAAACGCATGCCTCTGGCGAGTATTGATGCTATGGTGAAAGTTAGTAAGTCTAAACGTACTACACCACTTGCAATGGTAATTACTTTATATGGAAAAGGAGTGATACCAGCACCAAAAACAATCCATGCTCCCCATTGATGGTAGTAGTTTTTAAATGTATCAAATTGTTGAATGTAGCCATAAAAACTCAAAATTGGTTTAGCTATGAGGTCAAAAAAGAATACTCCGATAGAATAACCGAAATATCCTCCTAAAACACTGGCAATGGTTGCTAATCCGGCGATGCGGTAAGCTTTTTGAGGAGTGGCTAGAATCATCGGTATCAACATAATATCCGGTGGAATCGGAAAAAATGAGCTTTCGGCAAATGCGACTAAAATTAGGAACCATATGGCATGTGGAGATGCTGACATAGCCAACATCCAATCATAAATATTTTTTACAAATTTATTAAAATATGACATATTGTTACCTTACAAAGAATGATTGCAATGATGGCAATGACATTGCGGGTGAGGTGTTTGGGCTTGTTTTTGAAATGCTTCAAATGTATTTTCCAACAACATGGCAACAGTCATTGGGCCGACCCCGCCGGGAACCGGAGTTATATATGATGCAATTTGTGAGACTTCCTCAAAATCAACATCTCCGCATAATTTTCCCTCTAAACGATTTATGCCTACATCTATAACAACAGCACCCGGTTTTATCCAATCTTTTTTGACAAGTTTCGGACTGCCACAAGCAGCAATAACAATATCTGCTTGTTTTATAAGAGCTTGTAAATTTTGGGTTTTTGAGTGAGTGATGGTTACAGTGCAATCTTGATTTAGCATAAGAATTGCTGCCGGTCGTCCGACAATATTAGAACGGCCGATAATAACCGCATGTTTACCGGATAGCTCTATATCGCTATGTTGCAATAATCTGAGAATTCCTTTCGGAGTGGCAGAAATAATGGCGCTATCTTCACGGCAAGATAATAAACCTGCATTATATGGGTTGAAACCATCAACATCTTTTTGCGGAGAGATAGCTGATAGAATATGCAAAGGATTAATATGTGGCGGTAAAGGTAATTGTACAATGATGCCGTGTATGTGATGATTTGAATTTAATTCATTAATTACTTCTAATAAGGCATTTTCGCCAATACCTGAGGATAGTTCCAAAACTTCACATATCATACCGATTTCTGAAGCAGCTTTTTTCTTATTGCGAACATAAATTTTACTGGCTTCATTATCTCCAACCAAAACAACAGCCAATGCAGGAGGAAGCGTTCCTTGTAGAGCTGATATTTTTGATGATAAATCTTCTCTTATTTGAGAAGCGAGTTTTTTTCCATCTAAAATTATTGCACTCATTATAAATAATCCTTTAGCCAAAGTAATAAGTTATTGATATCCGTATTTATAAGGATTTTTTTGTAACGGTCAAGTTCTCCGCTGATTATTGTAAAACAAGATTTGGCAAGTTTAAGTTCTTTAGATAAAAACTTTATAAGCTCTTGATTGGCTTTTCCTTTTTCGGGAACACTGTTAACATTAATTTTGAGCCACGATACATTATCTGCAGAAGTAAATGTTCCACTAATTTTACAACAAGAAGAGTTAGGCGTTAACCTAACTCTTAAAACTGTTCCTTGTTTGTCTTCTTCAAAAAACAATGCCACCTACATCATCATAAGGCTAAGGCGCATGATAACACGACTTATAAAAAGAAGAGCTAACAATAAAATAAACGGAGAAAAATCAAAACCTGAAATAGGAGGAATCTTTTCACCGATTTTTTTGTATACCGGAGTGGTAATTTTATCTAATATCTCAACGGTTTTTTGAGCGTATTTATTAGATGCTTCCAGTACTTTAAAGTGAATTAACCAATGTAAAACCACTTGTACAACAACTACTTTGAAATATATATCAACTAATAATCCGATTATGTATAGAAATGGTTCGAAAATGGCTCCCATTTAATTTCTCCTTATAATTTTTACTATATATTTTGATACTCCAGACATCAATTGATGTCAATATAAAATAAATTACTGTTTATCTAATTCTTTCTGAGACAATTTACGATATTCATACATTGAAAATCCTCTGGGACGAGTGTGAGACATATTAGGAGAAGTATAAATATCGTTTGAATGAGTATTGCTGATACCTCTTAACTCTTGTATCTTTTGTCCCATTGTCAGACTGTTTTGGTAAAGTTGCATTTTCTTGTTATTTACATCAGTAATGCTTTTAGTTACCGGCATATATTGCGGTTGTATTCTTTCGGCTGCACTATCAAGTTCATTGGCAATGTTTTGTTGTGCAACGTAAGTATATACCAATTGTTCGGCAATATCGTGCGTATGTTCAATTGTTTTGATTACTTTTTCTTCTTTCTCGTCAGAATAACTTTTAGTTTGCTGTGTTCTTTCTCTCAGCCTTCTGAGTTCACTGAGTTTGAAATATAAGAAATTGAGGCGCTGTTGTGCCATTTCTTTGTGAAATCCGCTCCCGTTTCGTTCAGCAGTACTGTATAACGATATAATTAACTTTAACTCAGTTTCTCTATCATCAAGAAAATTAATAAAATTATTTCGATCGTTGATTTCACTTTCGGTAGTACCGTTAGTATTAATTTCAATTTCTATTTGGCGTTGATCTTTTACCCAATCGTAGTATTCAGATAAGGGACTCTCTCCTGCATACATAAGTTGTAAGGATTCTGCAATAGCAAAACTGATATCCGATACACTAACCTCTTGGTTATTATATGTCGGAAGTTTGGGGGAAATGCCTTTTTTCAGGTTATTGTCTAATTCTTGAGCATAACTTTTGATAAAGTCAGAATTTTTATGTCGCAAATCCGAAACCATATTAATCATTTGTGATTTTTCTGCATCTGTAACGTTTGAAGACGGTTGATAAGTTTTGTTGCGTATCTTCTCATATTCATCAATAGACTGCATGGTAGTGACATAATCATTTATATATTGTGGATGTTTATCTGTCAGCATCAGTATTCTCCATTGTGTTTTATGTTATATCTTTTCGAAAATAACTTTACCTTCTTCCAACCAAATAATTCTATCAATAACCCAACGACTGATTTGTTCTATTTTTTCTAATTCCAGATTCATTGCTACACCGATGTTTCCGATAAGAAGGGTTTCTCTATCAGATAAACTTCCATCTAAATTGGCCAATATGCACATTTCTTTGATAAGTTCCATAGCAACCTGACGATTGGTGATGTTTTTTGCTTCATTAATTATTTGCTCATCGGTTGCGGTACTTATTTCTTCAAGATGTGATACGGGAAGTTGAAATGAGTTAAATAATTGGTCAATAAAAGATTTTTCACTGTTATCGATATTATTATCAACATTAGCCAATCTGGTTAATACTTTAATAAAAAACAACTTTTCTTTTTCTGTTAAAACAGAAGATATTGTTGAATCAGACATAATACTTCCTTTCTTGATGTTTGCTTATTTGTATTTTAGCAAAATTTTATAAAATTACAATGAAAAACCGGTGCGATGATTAAAAAACATTTGAAATTATAGGATAGTTGGCGTATGCTAAATATAGATTAACTACTTGTGAGTGAGAACATTGAGTAAGTATTTTATAAAGACTTTCGGCTGTCAGATGAACGTCTATGATTCACACCGAATCGCTTCGATGTTGAATAAAATGGGATTTAGTGAAGCTAAAACTCCGCAAAAAGCTGATTTAGTTATTCTAAATACATGTCATATCAGGGAAAAAGCTGCCGAAAAAGTGTTCTCCGATTTGGGACGTTTGAAAATGATTAAAGATGAACGTGCCAAAAACGGTCTGGATACAATTATCGGAGTTATCGGGTGTGTGGTACAGGCTGAAGATGAAGAAATTTGTAAAAGAGCTCCCTTTGTTGATTTTGCAACCGGACCTCTAACATATCATCGTTTGCCGGAGATATTGCGTAAAATTACAAAATCTCGTGGAACACCGATTATTGATACAGAATTTCCGGCAGAATCAAAATTTGATTATTTGCCTCAAAATTCTTCTATGGGCGGAAGTTCATTTTTGGCAATTCAAGAAGGTTGCGATAATTTTTGTACTTATTGTATTGTTCCATACACAAGAGGGATTGAAACATCAAGATCAATAGAAGATGTGATTAATGAAGCTCGTACATTAGTGGCAGGCGGGTCGGTAGAAATAAATTTGTTGGGGCAAAATGTAAACTCTTATCGAGGTGTTGATGCTTCAGGAAAAGAACATGATTTGGCTTATTTGTTACGGCGATTAGCAGATATAAACGGATTAGAAAGAATAAGATATACTACATCTTATCCGGCTGATGTTAATGATGATTTGATAGCTTGTCATGGAGAGATTCCTCAGTTGATGCCTTATTTGCATTTACCGGTACAATCAGGATCAGATAAAATTTTGAAAGCAATGAATCGGAGACATACACGGAGTCAGTATTTGGATATTGTTGCAAGATTAAAAGATGCTCGTCAGGATTTACAATTTTCTTCAGATTTTATCGTCGGTTTTCCCGGTGAAAGTGATGAAGATTTTGAAAATACATTGGATTTGGTTAATAAGGTTAAGTTTTGTCAGGCGTTTTCGTTTAAATATTCCAGAAGAGCCGGTACTCCTGCGGCAGAAATGCCTAATCAAATCGATGAAAATATTAAAAAAGAACGCTTGGGTATTTTGCAAGATTTATTAGCTTCTTATCAATTGAAATTTAATAATGACAGTATAGGGCAAATTATGCCGGTTTTGTTTGATATAAAAGGCAGAAATAAAGGTGAATTAATCGGGCGTACGCCATATATGCAAAATTTGCATGCAGAAGCAGGTAAGGAATATTGTAATAAAATTGTTAATGTTAAAGTTACCGGAGCAAATGTAAATTCATTATCCGGAATTTTGGAGGAGGATTAGTTATGGCAGAAATCCATTTTGAATTATTTAATAATACTTTGGTACAACAATTAGTTGGGCCTCAAGATGCAAATTTGCGTTTGATTGAAAAAATATTGGGTGTGGAGATTTCTTCTTTCGGTAATCAAATGGATATCAAAGGTAATGCAGAGGCCATTGAACAGGCAAAAACCGCAATTGATGTGCTTTATAATAAAGTTAGCAGAGGAATCGGAGTTAATGAAGAAGAAGTTAAGGCAGCGATTAGGATTTCCGGAGGGCAAACAGATACTGCCACTGCACAAGATTTAAGTAATATTGTGCTTAAAACAAAAAAGAGACATATTTATCCTCGTTCTGCAACTCAAGCACTGTATATTCAAGAAATGATGAAAAATGAGTTGGTATTCGGTTTGGGGCCTGCCGGAACAGGTAAAACATATTTGGCCGTTGCGTTGGCTGTTTCTATGATGTTGGAAGGTAAAATCGATAAGATAATTTTATCTCGTCCGGCAGTTGAAGCCGGTGAAAATCTCGGTTTTTTGCCAGGTGATTTGAAAGATAAAGTTGATCCTTATTTGAGGCCTTTGTATGATGCTTTGTATGAAATGTTGCCGGCAGAACAAGTTGATAAAAAAATTGCTTTAGGAGAAATAGAAATTGCTCCATTGGCATTTATGAGAGGACGCACATTATCCAATGCTTTTGTGATATTAGATGAAGCTCAAAATACAACCCCGATGCAAATGAAAATGTTTCTAACCCGTTTGGGAGAAAACTCCAGAATGGTGGTGAACGGAGATCTTAGTCAAGTTGATTTGCCAAGAGGGGTTATATCCGGTTTGAGAGATGCTTTGGATATTTTGAAAGATACAGATAATATCGGTTCTGTGCGTTTTAGTGCCACAGATGTTGTCAGACACGGGTTGGTAGCTAAAATTGTAAAAGCTTATGAAGAACGCAGTAAAAAAGAATATGGTGATGAGTAATCCTATTCTGAATTTGAATATTGATGATGAACGTTGGGAAAATGTTATTCCATCAATTGATGTTGTTTGTGAAAAAATTTTAATAACAGCAACAGAATATTTAAACAGTATAAATGTGAATATCGGAAATAAAAAATTGCCTATATCCGTTAATTTGATGCTGAGTAATGATGACGTCGTTCATCAGCTAAATTTAGAATTTAGAAATAAAGACAAGCCTACAAATGTTTTATCTTTTGCAAATATAGATAGTGATGATTTTGAAGTTTATTTGCAAGAAACAGATATCATTGAGTTAGGGGATATTATTGTAGCTTTGGAAACTTTGCAAAATGAAGCTATTTTAAAAAATATATCATTGTTTGCACATTTCAGTCATTTGTTTGTGCATGGAATTTTGCATTTGTTCGGGTTTGATCATCAAAATGATGATGAAGCAGAAGAAATGGAAAATATGGAAGTTTTGATCTTGCAAAAACTTGGAATTAATAATCCGTATGATAACTGTTGTGAATGATAAAATTAAATCTGTGTTACTAAAACATTATAGAGTATCGGCTTTTTTAAGCGGTTGGTTGTGTGTTGCAGCTTTGCCTCCTTTTTATCAGACATGGGGACTTTTTATTACGTTTTCTCTGATGTTATGGTTTATTTGTAATTTAGATAATAAGAAGCAAATATTTAAATACGGATATTATTCCGGTTTTGCTTTTTTTGCATTCGGCTTGAGTTGGATTAATAATGCACTGTTGTTAGATGTTGAAAAGTTTTGGTGGTTGGTGCCAATATCATTTTTGGCATCAGGATTCTTTTTCGGATTGTTTTGGGCTATACCTGTTTGGTTATGCGGGTATTTAAAAAATTTAATAACCAAATATATCGGCTTGGCAACATTAATGGTGTTGTTTGAATGGATAAGAAGCTTTTTGTTTACGGGATTTCCTTGGAATTTGTTGGGTACTACACAGGCTTATTCTGATGTATTTATACAAATTGCAAATATAATCGGAACGTTGGGGATTTCATGGGTGGTAATTTTGATTGCTTCAGCTCCGGCTTTGTGGATATTGGGGAATAAAAAGTATAAAATTTATATTCCCGTATTTGTAATTTTGATATTATCTTTAATATATGGTTACGGTTATCGATGTTTACAAAAATATGAATATAAATCATCTGATGTGGTAGTACGTTTGGTGCAACCGGCAATTCCTCAGACAATAAAATGGAAACCGACTGCATTGGAAGATAATTTGCATAAACATATAAAAATGTCACAACTTCAAGCGAATGATAATCTTGATTTTGTGATATGGGGAGAGACTGCTTTTCCTTATTCTATACAATATGATACTTATCAAAAAAATTTGCTTAAATATGCAATATCCGGCAAAACATTGTTAATTACCGGCGGAATAAGATATAATGTTATTTCTTATGATGATTATGAGGCTTTTAATTCAATGTTTGTTGTGAATAGTAAGGGCGAAATACTTGATTCTTATGATAAAACTCATTTAGTGCCTTTTGGAGAATATATTCCTTTTCGTAAATATTTGCCGGCATTCTTGAAACCGGTTGCTTCTCAAATAGGCAGTTTCAAGAAAGGTCTCGGGTTTAAACCTATTAAAATAAACGATTATCCTGATTTTGGCGGATTGATTTGTTATGAAGTTATTTTTCCACATGCAATAGTTGATAATAATAATCGTCCTCAATGGGTGATTAACCTGACCAATGATGGGTGGTATGGTGATTCCTCAGGTCCTTATCAGCACTTGGTTGCGGCAAAATTGCGAGCAGTGGAAGAGGGAATTACAATTGTCAGAGTGGCAGGTAGCGGTATATCCGCTTTGATTGCTCCTACCGGAAAAATTATTGAGCAAATTCCTTTGGGGGTTAGTGATGTTTTAGACGTTAAACTTCCTCAAAAATTGTCTTTTGTGACAATATACAGTAAATTTGGAAATATGCTTATTGTGATATGGTGTTTTTGTATGTTGTTATTGTGTGGAGTGATAAATAATAGAACTAAAGTTTAGGGTGTATAACTTATTATTTTTTATAGATTATTTTTATAAAATGTTATATATAAAACTATTGACGATTTTAGTGGAAAAATATATTATAACTTTAGTTTATAAATAGCGAGGTTTATTACAATGACAGGCAATTACAAAAAGACAAGTAGAGGACGTACTCCAGAAGGTGCTCCTAATCCGATAGATGTGCATGTAGGTAACAGGATTCGTCTTAGAAGGACTTTGTTAGGGCTTAGTCAGGATAGATTAGCTTCTTTATTGGGATTAACTTTTCAGCAAGTTCAAAAATATGAACGTGGAATGAATCGTGTCGGTGCCAGTAGATTGTGGGATATCGCTAAAGTATTGGATATTCCAGTTAGTTTCTTTTTTGAAGATATAAATAAAGAAGTAGCCAGTCAATCTCCTAGAATGTTTACAGTTCCGGAAGCTGAAAATGATTTTTTGGAAGAAGAAAATGCAATATATGAGGCAGATCCGATGCAACGTAAAGAAACATTAGAGTTGGTTAAGGCTTATTATAAAATTCCTAATCGTAAGGCAGCCAAACATTTGTTTGATTTGATTGTGGCAATGTCTAAAAGTTATATTTCACCTGAAGATAATGAAGAAGAATAATTAAAAAAATAAAACTCTTCTCAAAAAATAAATTGAGGAGAGTTTTTTTATATTTGTTTATCTGTACTTTTACAGAAATCAGAAATCGGACATTGATGACAATTGGGTTTTTGAGCTTTGCATATATAGCGTCCGAAAAGTACTAACCAATGGTTTAGGTAGAGCTTGTATTCATCAGGAAGCTTGTTTAAGTCGGCTTCTACACTGAGAGGAGTGTTTCCGTTGCTTAAATTTAATCTTTTAGCCAGACGTAATACATGAGTATCAACCGCAACAGTTGGTTGTTTCCACCATACATTTAGTAATACATTGGCTGTTTTACGACCAACTCCGGGTAATGATTCTAATATTTCTCGATTTGATGGGACTTCTCCATTATATTCATCTACCAGACGTTTGCTTAATTCGATAATATTTTTGGCTTTGTTGTTGTATAAACCGATAGTTTTTATGTGGTCTTTCAATTTATCTATGCCGAGTTCTAACATTTTTTGCGGAGTGTCTGCGATTTTGAACAATTCTGTTGTGGCTTTATTAACTCCTTTATCGGTGCTTTGAGCAGATAATACGATTGCTACCAATAGAGTGTAAGCATTATGGTAGTTAAGTTCGCTTTGAGGGGTATTGTTTTGAGATTTAAATATGTCTAATATTTTGCATATTTCTTCGAGTTTTCTCATGCTTTAACACCTCCGGCTCCGGCAGCTTTAGGGGCATCTGTGTCTAATGGCCAACGGGGACGAGGTTTGAAATCAAGAGGATCTGATATACCTTTTAGTGCTCTTTCAACTCCTGCCCAAGCAATCATAACTCCGTTATCAGTACAAAAACGAATCGGAGGAGCTGAAAATTTCAGTCCTTCTGTTTCTGCAATTTGTTTAAGGCGATTGCGTAAGTATGTGTTAGCAGCAACTCCGCCGGATACAACAATATCATTTGCATTAGGGTATTTGTGACGGAAAATAGCAATGGCTTTTTGTATTTTGTGTACAAGACAGTCTGTGGCAGCTTTTTGAAATGATGCGCATATATCTGCAATATCTTGTTTATTTAAAATTGCGTGCTCAATATTATTATCGGGAGAATATGATTCTATGATTTTGCGAACAGCCGTTTTAAGTCCGGAAAAGGAGAGGTTACAATCACCGGAGTGTTGAAGCGGGCGTGGTAAAACGAATCTGTTTTCATTGCCAATTTCTGACATTTTTTCTATCATCGGGCCTCCGGGGTAGCCTAATCCCAGCATTTTTGCTACTTTGTCAAAGGCTTCGCCGGCTGCATCATCAATGGTTGTTCCCAGTCTTTCAAAATCTCCTACGTCTTTTACTATTAAAATTTGACAATGTCCGCCGGAAACAAGCAGTAATAAGTAGGGGTATTGAACATTGGAAGTAAGGCGAGCAGCCAAAGCGTGTCCTTCAAGATGGTTAATGGCTATAAATGGTTTGTTTAGAGCCAAAGCAAGAGATTTGGCGGCCATTACTCCAACAACAACTCCACCAATCAGTCCGGGACCTGCCGCTGCTGCAATGGCATCAATTTCTGAAGGAGCAATATTGGCTTTTTTAAAAGTTTCTTCAAGTATGTCTTCTATATGTTCCAAATGACTTCTTGCGGCAATTTCCGGTACAACACCACCATAGGTTTTGTGTTCAATTTGTGTCAGAACGCATTCACCTAAGATTTCTTTTTTATCGTTTACAATAGCGGCAGCGGTTTCATCACAACTGCTTTCAATCCCTAAAACTATCATTTTTTTAGCCCTTTAAGCCTTATATGTTTATTAATGCCAAGTATTTATTGCAGTTTTTTTTATATTATATACACTATAAAAATAATATTGCCAAGAATTTACTGCATAAGGGACAGATAAAATGGTTGAGAAAAATATTGAGGAAAAACAACAAAAATCAGGAAAACTTAAAAAGACAGTTAGATTGTTTTTGGTGATGATCGTTTTGGGTGCCGGATGTATCGGTGTATGGAAAAATCCTCAATGGATAGAAAAGATAAAGGATTTATTTGATAATAAGCCGAAAGTTGATGTTTATCAGCAACAAATAGATGTTTTGACACGGCAGATCAGTGTAATGAATAATCAAATGAAAAAATTTCAACAAAAAACAAATATGGCATTATCTGAACTGAATATTCCTGATTTGTCTCCGTTGTATGAGAAAATTGCAATGATTGAGAAAATGAATATGAATGTGATTGATTCAAAGGCTGATGTGGCAACTGTTTTGGGAGTGGTTTCCAGAATGGATAAAGCTGAACATAAATTAGATAAACTATCTGCTGTAACAAATGATAGTGCTTTAACTTTAACAGCTGTAATGTTGGTAAAAGATAAGGCTGAACAAGGTGGAAATTTTGAATATGAAGCTGGTGTTTTGAAACAAATTGTGGCAGATAATCCTAATTTGAAAAAATATGCAGAAGAAATGGAAGTTATTGCAAAAAAAGGAATTGTATCAGAGTTGAGTTTGATAAAATCTTTTGATGAAATTTATTTATCCGTTTTAGCCATGCAAAAAGAAAATTTCAGTAAAAACTGGAAAGAACGAATTTCTGATAAGTTAAATGAATTTGTAAAAATTAAGAAAACTAATGTTATCGAGCCGGAATTTAAAGAAGACAAAGATTGGGAGAATATTAAAAATTTAGTAGATGGCGGAAAGTTATATGAAGCTGCCGAAGCTATAAAATCTTTGGAAAAAGCTAAACTTCCAGATGATGCAAGTATAATCAAATGGATTGATAACGTAAATAATCGTTTGGAATTTTATGCTTTGATTAATGCGTTATCAGCACAGTCTTTGGCAACAATGAAAGTGAATTTTTTGAAAAACATAAATTAATTTTGTTGTTTCAAAAAATTATTGATGGCATCTATTACTCGATTTACGGTGATATCTACCTGTTCTTCTTTGGTTTCAACAATTATATCAGCTTCTGAATAATAGGGATATTCTTCGTTGATATATTTTTCAAGTTTAGATTTGAGGTTGGAATCGTGGCCTTTAAGGAAAGGGCGATGTTCTCTTCCTGCTGTTCGATTGTATAAAACATTTATGTCTGCTTTAAGCCATATGGTAATGGCATTTTTTTTGGCATATAATCTGGTTTGTTCGGCAACAAATGAACCGCCTCCGGAAGCTAATACGCATGCCGGACCTTGTAATAAACGTTTCATAACACGAGCTTCTCCGGCACGATATTCTTCAGGTCCAAAGCATTTTAATACATCTACCAGAGGTAAGCCTGCAGCTTTTTCAACTTCTCGGTCACCATCAACAAAAGGTAGATCCAATTTTTTTGATAAGCGTTTTCCGACACTGGTTTTGCCACTTCCCATTAAACCGACAAGTAATATTATTTTTTGATTGTTTGTTGTCATTTTTTAATTAATCTTTCAATTTTATTGTGTTAAATATATCGTAATGCAGTTTTTTAGCAAGTTTTTTTTTGGGAGATATAAAATGCGTCAGAAAAAATCAAATTGGATTTATTATGCAATAGGTATTTTATTTATATTGCTAATCGGTTTTGTGGTTGTGCATGAAGTTCCGATGGAAGTGGAGCATGTGGAACAAGAAATAGTTCGGGAATAGTACTTTGGCAATCAAAAATTATATATCTGATTTTTTAGATATGTTATTGGCAGAAAAAGGTGCTTCTATTAATACTATTGATAGTTACAGAAGAGATTTAGAGCAGTTTTCTGAACAAGTTAAGACTACACTTGATAAAGTAACGGAAAGTGATGTTTCCAGTTTCCTTTCTTGGTTAAATATTCGCCATTATGCAAATAGGTCAGTATCCAGAAAAATATCAACATTAAGGGAATTTTATAAGTTTTTATACTCGGAAAAAGTGATTTTGCATAATCCGATGGCATATATTTCTTCACCCAAATCAGAGAAATCTTTGCCCAAATTTTTAACCGTGGTCGAAATGGAAAAAATGATCGCAACAGCTCAAGAAATGACAGACTTTAGAATGCAAAGAATGGCTGTTATGATGGAATTGATGTATGCTTGCGGTTTGCGAATTTCTGAATTGGTTTCTTTGCCTGAGAATTGTATTAATTTTGATAAAAAGCAAATTTTGGTAAAAGGAAAAGGAGGAAAAGAAAGGTTAATTCCGATTGCGACCAAAACAGTTTCTAATGTACTAACTTATTTGCAGTTTAGAGGTGAGTTTGTAAAAGGTTGGCGCAAACCGGTTTGGTTATTTCCTTCAAAGGTATCCAAAAGTGGACATATTACCAGAAGTGCTTTTTTTAAAGATATTAAAAAAGTTGCAATTATGTCAGGAATAGCTCCCGAAAAAGTATCACCTCATGTGTTACGACATTCATTTGCAACGCACTTATTACAGCGAGGAGCTGATTTACGTTCAGTTCAAAAAATGCTAGGACATGAAAGTATTACAACAACAGAAATATATACACATATTATGTCTGAAGAATTGATGGAAAAAGTAATAAAAAATCACCCGCTATCAAAAATCGGATAGAGTTTTTTTATGGATAAAAGTATTTCCGGTAAAGTTGATTGCCGATTTGATTTATATCAATAATTTTAAATAATGAACCAATTTGTGTTAATGTTTAATTATAAAAAAATCCTCCAAAGATAAATTCTTTGGAGGATCGTGTAAATATGTTTTATGCCGTTACCGGTTTAAGCTTCGGTTTGGTAGATTTTTTAGAAGTCTTTGGGGCTTCTTGTTTTTTTACGTTTTTTTTTGCCGGTTGTTTTTTTTCTGTTTTTTCTTCTTTATCTTCTGTTTTATCGGAAATAGTGTTTTTTTGTTCAGAAATAATAACTTCAGCTTCTTTAACCAAATATTCTGCCGGTTTATATTTGATGTTACTTAAACGATTGTTATTTACGTAAGTTACATTGAAGCATATGAATATAAACATGTAGAAAGTTGTTATAATCATGTTTGTATATGCGCAATTAATCGTTAAATAATGTAATATAACATAAGGTAAGTATATAATCGTTGCAACTAATAGCCATTGGCGTAACGGTTGAGAGGTATAATTTAAAAATTCTTTCCAAGAGGGAATTTTATTTTGAATTATGAGCGGTAATATGATATTAAATCTGGCCATAATCAAAAAACCTGTAGGAATGTTTAATAATATTGCTATTGTTAAACTCCAAAAGTATGGTACGCCAATTGCAACAAAAAGATATTGGAAAAGATAAATCGGAGCAGTTCCGATAATCCCAATAACAATCTGAGACAAAAGGTAAACAATAAAAGCGTTTATACTGCTTAACGGATTTATTATATTATATTGAAATAAGCGTCTATATATACTGATATCCGTTGCGGCACTAACAAGTGGCATAATCAGCATAATAGCGTAAGCACTGTATTTTATTTTGGCTGCCGGTTGAAAATAAATATCAGCAATGGAAATTATTAGTAGCGGTAATGCCAAAACTAAAATTGCTCTAAACTGTTTGAAAAGCAATTTGTATGAGTTTAGGATTAATGTTAACATATTTTGTCTCCTTTAAAAACAATATGTTTTAATTTAATCGTAAATATATAATTTGTCTATATTTTTATTTTTGGCTGGGACAAAGTTTGTTTTCGATATCCTTAAAATAACGAACAGTGTCAGCTTTTAGTTCATTAGTTGCCGAATCATCACATACAATAATCGAGTGTTGGTGCATTTGCAAAATGCTTATCGGCCACATGTGATTTATGCTTCCTTCAACTGCATGGTGGATTGCTCGAGCTTTTTTGTCTCCCGTTGCCAGTATCATTACTTCATCAGCATCAGTGATTGTTCCGATACCTACGGTGAGTACAGAAGTCGGAACTTTGGATTTATCATTGTTGAAAAAACGAGAATTTGCTTCAATAGTTTCGTTTGTTAAAGTTTTTACTCGTGTTCTTGATGATAAAGAAGATCCCGGTTCATTAAATGCTATATGTCCATCTGAACCGACGCCGCCAATGAATAAATTTATTTTATCGTATCCTTTTATTAATTCTTCATAGTGTTGGCATTCTTTTACATAGTCTTTGGTTAGGCCGTTAAGAAGGTGAATGTTTCCTTTGGGAATATCTATATGGTCAAAAAAGTTATGGTGCATAAAATAATGATAACTTTGTTCATCTTTGGGACCTAAGCCGATGTATTCATCCATATTAAATGTTACGACATTGGCAAAAGATAATTTTCCACGTTTATGCATTTTGATTAATTCTTGATACATGCCAAGCGGGGTTGATCCTGTACAAAGTCCCAGTACAAAAGGTTTTTTGGGAGTGGGGTGAAAAGATTTTATGCTATAAGCAACGTAATTTGCAGCCCAGAGAGAACATTCATCGTAGTTATTTTTTATTATTAAGCGCATATTGTTAATCCTTTATAAGTTTGCCGTTAATAAATGTATATTTCAGATTAAGGTCTTTGGTTAAAGTGATGATATCGGCTGTTTTTCCGACTAATAAGACTCCAATATCATTTTGATGCATAATTTGTGCGGGGTTGGTGCAAGCCATTCTGACAACTTTTTCTATCGGAATACCATAGGATACCAAATTGTGAAGTGCATCAAGCATAGAGATGGCTGATCCGTTAATGACGTTGTCTTTTTTGCGGTAGAAAACTTTATCCAAATATAATTCCGAATTTTCCGGTAAAATTGTTTTTGCCGGAGGAAGAGCATCTGTTATCAATACTATTTGATTTAAAGGTTTGCATTTTAGCAAAAGGTGAAGCAAATCCTGATGAACATGTACGCCATCTCCGATAATTTCACAAGATATTTCCGGATGAATTAACGCTGCTCCGACAACACCAGGTTCTCTATGATGCATGGGGCGCATTGCATCAAAAAGGTGAGTTACGTGTAATATGTTGGCTTGCATTGCCTCTAGCATTTGTTGGTAGGTGGCATTAGTGTGCCCTGCCTGCAATATAATGCCTTTTTGGGTGCAGTATTGTGCTAGTTCTCTAATGTTTTTCAATTCGGGAGCGACAGTCATGTTGATGATATGTTTTTGGGAGGCTTTCCAGAGGCGATCCATCATATCTATGCATATGGGGCTTATTCCGTCTTTGGATTGTGCTCCTATTTTGTCGGGAGATAAAAATGGTCCTTCCAGATGAATACCTAAAATTTTAGCTCCTTTTTCTTTGCCCATAGCTTTTGTGATTGCTTTTATTTTTTTGATTAATAATTCTTCTTTGCAACTGCAACATGTCGGTATAAATGAAGTAACACCATATTGAGCCAATATTTCTGACATTTTTAAGATTGATTTGTGGTCTGCATCATCAGCTCCGAATCCTCCTATTCCATGGATATGGGTGTCTATCATTCCCGGTAATACATAACCACCGTCAATATCAATAAATTTAGTATCCGGAGTAAATTTTTTTTTGAGAAAACGTTCTTGAGTATAAATTGCTGATATTTTGTCGTTCTTTATGTGTACGGCGCAATCCTTCATCAAAGATAATCCGGTGAGCACCGTAGCATTGTGTAGACAGTATGATTGAGGCATGATGTAGAATCCTAGAATCTGTTTTGATTATATTATCGGTTTTAATGGTAAAATTAAAGTAAAAAAAACACCTTTCAGTTGAAAGGTGTTTTTTTGAATTAAAATTCAATTCTGATGATAACTCGTCGATTTTTTATCCGGTTTTCAGGGATTGGTTCTCCGTAAGGATTCAGATTCGGATATGCCGGAGAAATACCTGCAAGTCCTACTGCTTTGAATCTACTGTCTTCCATTCCGTTAGAAATCATTGTTCTAACAACGGCTCCTGCACGGGCTGCAGAAAGTTCCCAATTAGATGGCAGTTCTGCAATTTTTGATTCGTTTGTATCATCTGTATGGCCTTCAACAACAATTCTAAAACGACGATATTTGTTGGAATGAAGCAAATGAGAAATCTTTTTGATAACAGGATACGCTTCATTTTTTATGTTTACGCTTCCTTCATCAAAAAGATTTATAGTAGTCATTTCTAAAGTTGCTCCTTGAGCATCTGAAGATATTATGACACCATCTTCTTCAAGTTGAAGATCTTTTGCATCGTTTAAAAAATTGATGATTGTTCCGCTTAGAGGATCACTGGTAATGTTACTGAAAGCGGCGGCTAAAGCATATTGTATTTGTGCTGCTTTGTTTTTATCAATACTTGAAGCTGCAAATAATACAATAAACAGAGCTAACAAAAGTGTCAGCAAATCTGAATAAGGAATGAGCCAAGTTTCATCAGCGTGTTCTTCGTGATGTGGTGCAGGGGGCTTTTTTTTGACCATGCCTGACATAATTTTCTCCTTGAAATTATTCTTTTTCACGTAAAGATTTACGTTCGGAAAGCGGAATGAATGATTGTAAGCGTGATTCCATAGCTATGGTAGATGCACCTTCTTGCAATGCAAGAGCACCCTCCAGTACCATGCGACGAATTTCAACTTCTTCGGCATTAATTTGTTTGAGTTTGTTTGCAAACGGATGCCAGCATACATAACCGGTAAAAATACCAAGCAGTGTTGCAACGAATGCTGCTGCAATTGAATGTCCTAATTGGTCAATATCACTTAAGTTTCCTAATGCGGCAATCAAACCGATAACGGCACCAAGCACACCAAGCGTAGGAGCATACATACCGCATTGTGCGAAAATTTGAGCTCCGGAA
This sequence comes from Alphaproteobacteria bacterium, assembly GCA_015062435.1. GTDB lineage: Bacteria > Pseudomonadota > Alphaproteobacteria > RF32 > CAG-239 > CAZU01. The sequence goes on from SUUR01000016.1 coordinate 27,782, forward strand.
CGATGACGCTCTTCCATTTGTTTGATTTCCGAATCTACCACGTTATTAATAAATTCGCCGTTAAAACCGTCTGCAACCATTGTAAGTGTGGCTCTGATGAACGGATCATCAACTTCGTTTGCACGTTTTTCTATGGCCATAACACCTTCTTGTTTAGCGGATTTGGCTACGGATACAAACAGTTCTAATATTTCTTGTTTTTCGGGGAAAGTTTTACCGAAAAATATAATTTTTATAAGTGTCGGGAATCTCTTAAGATCCTTCATGGGGAAAGCATTGAAAATTGCAGCTGCGGTTCCGGCAAAAATAATTAAAAATGCTGCCGGGTTAATCAGTGCGTGAGGATCAGCTCCTTTGAGTGCCATACCTACACCAACAGATGCAATACCACCGATGAAACCTATAAACGTAGACTTTTCCATATTGTTTACCTCATAATTAGTACTATTCTAAATTATAAGGTTGATTTTTTAATTTTAGGTTAAAATTACTTTATGTTGCCGAAAATTTTAAGTTTGTTTTCGATTGGTAAAAAGCTTTTGGCTTCAGGAAAAGCAGTTATGCCTCCGAAAGGCATTTGAGCTGTTAATTTCCAGTTTGAAGGCAGGGCAAATTCTTGATGAATGCTTTCGGATATTAACGGATTGTAATGTTGTAAAGATGCTCCGATATGATGTTCTGCGAGTAATGTCCATATAATAAATTGTAACATTCCTTGTGATTGTTCAGCCCATGTCGGAAAGTGTTTTGAGTATGGTGGAAAACGTGCTTGTAATTCTTTGGTTATATCGGTGTCGGTGAAAAATAATATACTGCCAAATCCCGCAGAAAAAGAATTGAGTTTGTTTTGAGTTTTGGAAAATTGTTCAGAATCGGTTATTTGTTTAAGTTTATCAGAAGTTATTTGCCATAATTTTTTATGAGCGTAACCGGTTAATAATACAACTCTCTCGGGTTGAGAATTGAATGCTGAGGGGCAATATTTAAGCGCAACGGATAGTAGACTTTGTAAATGATTTAGCGAGATTGGGATTTGAGAATTCAGTTCATAAATCGAACGTCGTTGAGATAATAAATGTTCAAAATTCATCGGTATCATCCTTAATTGAAACAGCCGTCGTATTAAGCACAATACGACGGCTGATTTTGTTATTGTGGCATCATAACTTCTTCAACATCTATTTCTACAATATTTCCGTCTTTATCGATTTCGCCTTGAATCATGATAATTTCATCGGTATTGGGATTGATGCCGTTCCATTCTTCATCATCAATTTCAATATTTATACTTCCTGTACTATCAGTGAATACATATACTTCATCTCCTAAGTTTGAAGTGATAGTTCCTTCCATGATTACAAAACTTTCATCAGGCATGTTTTTGGCTTGTTCTACCGTAGTTTTGGTTGGGGTAGGAGCTTGAGGGGGATTCATGTTCTGAGCATTGGCAATAGAATTTATAAATAAACAAGTGCCAATCATTATTGCGAGTTGTGAAATTTTTTTCATTTAATATTCTCCTGTTAATTTTGTTGGTAAACATATATTATATAAAATGATTTATTCAGATTTTAAGATTATGATAAAAAAGTTATTGACAAATATAAACTTAAATATTATTAAGTATGAGAATTTTGATGGCGGGGTAGCTCAGTTGGTTAGAGCAGCGGAATCATAATCCGCGTGTCGACGGTTCAAATCCGCCCCTCGCTACCATCATAGACCTTTGATTTATTCAAAGGTCTTTTTTTTGTGTTGACACAATAACGTCATGTTGTATGATTATTTTAAAATCAACTTTTAGGGGAAGGTAAATGAAAAAATTGATGTTATTGAGCGTTTTGGTTTTAACTGCATGTGCAACCGTAAAACCGGTATATGTTCGTGACGGTGTTCAGGTATACAAATCAACATGTAATGGTATGATTAGAGATATCAGTGATTGCTATGCTTTAGCATCAGAGCAATGCGCCGGAAGTTTTGAAGTTGTTAACACGGTTGAAAATACTTATGACAATATGTTTGATGACAATACTGAAGTAAAAACAACACGTTATAGTGGTAATACCAAAACAACATATACGGAAAAAGGTGGTTCTTCTTTTATTAAGACACCAATGGTTAATCGCTCATTGTTCTTTTATTGTAAATAATAATATTGCTTTCAGTGAAACTCCTGATTTTATTTTCAGGAGTTTTTTTATAGTTTTTGTATAAGTAGTTATTATATAATGTGCTATAAATAATTGTAAAAGGGGAAACGATATTGAAAAAAAACAATCGATGGTCAAAAAAAACTTGGAAACGGTACGGACAATATCTTATAGTGAAACTTTATCGAATGAACGGAACGCCATATTCATTGGCTGTGGGAATGGCATGTGGTGTTGCTATTTCTTTTACTCCGTTTGTGGGGTTTCATATTTTATTGGCGGCAATAACAGCTTGGATATTGCGGGGAAATGTTTTGGCCAGTGCTTTGGGAACAATAGCCGGAAATCCGTGGACTTTTCCGTTTATATGGGTAACAGTGCTTTATACGGGAAGGCTAATGTTGTTTGGAATTTCAGGAAACGAATCTGAAGTGAATTTTACAATTTTTTTTGAAAAATTATATCATGCTGTTATGAACTTGGATTTTCACTTGTTTTTTGCAGATATATGGCCTATTTTATGGCCTATGATAGTGGGGTGTATACCATATTATATTGTGGTATGGGGAATAACCTACTTTTTTGTAAAAAGAGCTTTAGATAATTTAAATGTGAAATATGGAACTAAATTAAAAGGTGAGATATGATTATCGGTTTGGGTACAGATGTGGTTAATATCGGACGTGTTGAAAGAACGTGTGCCAGATACGGAAAAAGATTTTCTGAAAAGTTATTTACGTTGCAAGAGCAAAAAGATATAGAAGCAATAAAAGAGTCTTTGCGTCCATATAAAATGGCCAAACTTTTTGCGGCTAAAGAAGCTGCAGCAAAAGCTTTAGGTTCCGGTTTCAGCGGTGGAATTGCTTGGAGTGATATTGAAGTCGGACATGATAAGAACGGACGTCCTTTGCTGTTTTTTTATAATAAAGCTTTATTGAAAATTAAAAGTTTGGTCGGTGATGCTAATTATTCAGTTTGGCTTTCATTAAGTGATGATTATCCGATGGCTCAAGCAGTTGTTGTGATTGAAAAATTTTAGTTGTCTAAATCAAATTTATGTATATTATGACAAAATCATAATGTTTAAAATAAATAGAGGTTGTTGATGGAAAAAGAAGAAGGTTTTGCAGATACCGTAAAAACGGTGGTTTATGCAGTTTTGATTGCAGTTTTTATTCGAACATTATGGTTTGAACCGTTTAAAATTCCTTCAGGTTCAATGTATCCGACGTTGCATGTTGGCGATTATCTGTTTGTATCAAAGTATACATACGGATATTCTCGTCATTCTTTGCCTTGGAGTATTCCTTTGTTTGAAAACAGAATTTGGGCAGATGCTCCTAAAAGAGGTGATGTTGTGGTTTTCAAATATCCAAGGGATAATCGTACTGATTATATCAAAAGGGTAATCGGGTTACCCGGTGATAAAATAAAGCTCGAAAACGGAAGATTGTTTATTAACGGTAAATTGGTTGAACGTAAACAAATAGAAGATTTTGTTATGCGAGATTCTATGGGTAACGCCGAGCGTTATCGTCAATATGAAGAAGTTTTGCCCAATGGGGTGAAACACAAAATATTGGAAGTTTCTGACAGCGAATTCAGTGATGATTATCAAGAAGTGGAAATTCCTAAAGGAATGTATTTTATGATGGGAGATAATCGAGACAGATCTGATGATAGTCGGGTTAATGTCGGTTTTGTTCCTGAAGAAAATTTAGTCGGTAAAGCCAGATTTTTGTTCTTTTCTCACAATGCTGATGAAGCTTGGTATAAGCCATGGACATGGCCTAAAAAAATCAGATGGTCAAGATTGTTTAATGTAATCAGGTAAAAAATGTCATCAATTGAACAACAATTAAAATATAAATTTAACAATTATAAATTACTAGAAACAGCCTTAACTCATGGTTCTGTTAACTCAAATGTATCTAAAAATTATGAACGTTTGGAGTTTTTGGGGGATAGAGTATTGGGTATGGTTGTGGCTTCTATGCTTTATAAAATATTTCCCAATGAGCCGGAAGGAAGTTTATCTCAAAGGTTTACAGCTTTAGTTTGCAAAGAAACAGTAGCAGAAGTTGCCAAAAATATTGGTCTGGATAAGTTTATGTTTGTGGCAGAAAATGATATCAGAGATAATGAAAATGTGTTGTGCGATGTATGTGAAGCTGTTATTGGGGCAATCTATATTGATTCCGGTGTGATTGATGCCATAAAATTTGTTGAAGAACATTGGCGAGAACTTATTGATAATAAAATTGCTCCACCCAAAGATGCAAAAACAACATTACAAGAAGTTGCTCATGCTAAGGGATTATCTGCTCCGATGTATAAGATATTGGATAAAAGCGGTCCGGAACATGAACCTGTATTTTTGGTGGAGGTCAGATTAAGTGAAGAACTTTTTGCTCAGGGAAATGGGCATAATAAAAAATTGGCGGAATTTGATGCTGCCACAAAAATGTTGAGGCAACTAAATAAATGACGGAAAACCAGACCAGATGCGGATTTGTTGCTCTAATCGGAGCACCTAATGCAGGGAAATCTACAATTACCAATAATTTTGTCGGTTCTAAGGTTTCGATTGTTTCTCCAAAAGTGCAAACAACAAGAACTCAAGTTAAAGGGATTGGAATTTATAATAACACTCAAATAATATTTTTAGATACACCGGGAATATTTAAGCCTAAACGCAGATTAGATAAAGCGATGGTTAACTCTGCGTGGGATGGTGTTGCTGATGCAGATATGGTTGTGTTGGTTGTTGATGCAAAAAGAGGTTTTGATGATGAAACCAGAAGTATTATTGCCCATTTAAATAAGAAAAAAATTGAAGCAATTTTGGTGCTTAATAAAATTGATTTGGTTCCTAAAGATAAACTTTTGGGATTAACACATAATCTTAATTTAGAAGGTAACTTTAAAGAAACATTTTTTATATCTGCAGAAACAGGGCAAAACACAGAAGTGTTATATAATTATATTGCAGACAATTTACCGGAAAGTCCGTGGTATTATCCTGAAGATCAAATTTCTGATATGCCGTTAAAAATGTTGACAGCAGAAATTGTAAGAGAAAAATTGTTTTTATATTTAAGGCAAGAATTGCCATATGAATTGACTGTTGAGCCGGAATTATGGGAACGCAAAGAAGATGGTTCAATACGAGCGGAAATAACAATTTATGTTGCCAGAGATAGTCAAAAAGTAATAATACTGGGAAAAAACGGGCAAATGATAAAACGTATCGGACAGTCAGCTCGAAAAGAAATTGAAAATCTATTAGAAGAGCGAGTACATCTATTTTTATTTGTCAAAGTACGTGAAAATTGGCAGGAAGATGCAGAGCGTTATTCTCTCTGGGGGTTAAAGCTTGTATAATGGCTCATCTAGAGCAATTTTACGAAGTTGATAAAAATTCATGTACCTTTATGTACACTAAAATTTTTATCACTTCTATAAATCACTCTATCTAAACCATTCTCCAAGCTTTACAAGCTTGTATAACTGCTCATTTGGAATAATTTTACAAGAGATGAAATTCATGTACTTTTATGTACACTAAAATTTTTATCACTTCTATAAATCACTCTATCTAAACCATTCTCCAAGCTTTACAAGCTTGTATAACTGCTCATCTGGAATAATTTTACAAGAGATGAAATTCATGTACTTTTATGTACACTAAAATTTTTATCACTTCTATAAATTACTCTATCTAAACCATTCTCCAAGCTTTACAAGCTTGTATAACCGCTCATCTGGAATAATTTTACAAGAGATGAAATTCGTCCACAATGTGTAATTATTTATTGACAATTAAGCAATGAGAATATATCCTATAATCAGTGAGGTTAAATTATAGGGGGCGGAGATGGCAAGAATATCCGTTGTTCTTGGAGCTGTTATTGTCATTCTTTGCACAAGCTTAGCTTCTGCCAGAATGTACTTTTTGCCTGATTACCAAAACGGTGCGTATCTCAAACGTGTCAGCGATGGCTCAGTTTCCACTCCCAACCTCCGGTCTTGCGCCGATTACTCCGGCTTTCTTTCCGCTACCGATAAGGGTAATATGGATTGTTCTATTGTCAAGACTTTTCCACAAGTAGGAACATGTTATTCCGATTGTTTTTGTAATACTTCCAAATATCCTTATACCAAAGATAATTGTAAAGGTACTTACATTCCACAAGGTGAATCTTGTGTAGATGATAAGGAGTATTATACGTCTTGTCATAATCAGTGTGATGATGTGACTAATAAAACTTGTACATATGGTTGTCAGGCTACATATTCGGCTTGTCCGTCAAAATGTCAAACCTGTTATACGGATAATTGCCGTAATCGTACCGCTCAAACATGTGCTGTAAGTTGTTCAGTTTATTATTCCGATTGTTCTTCCAAATGTCAGACTTGTTGTGATTTTGGAAGCTATCCTTTGAGCGCATGTCCGGAAAGTGCTACATGTGGTAATTACACTTGCGGAGAAGTTACCAGATACAAAATTAACTCTTGTGCGCAAGGATATTATCAAAGTGGAAATAGTTGTATTGCTTGTTCTTATGGTGAGTATGGTTTGGCAAGTTGTCCGGCAAATGCAACATGTACAAATTATGCATGTGGTGGAATAACAAAATATAAATTAACTTCTTGTAATGCAAGTTATTATCAAAATGGTAACAGTTGCGTGGCATGTAATTTCTCAAGTTATCCGTTGAGTTCATGTCCGGCGAATGCCACTTGCGGTAATAC
>SUUR01000017.1 GCA_015062435.1 Alphaproteobacteria bacterium
CAGGCAAAAAGTACATTCTGGCAGAAGCAAAGCTTGTGCAAAGAAAGACAACAACAGCTCCAAGAACAACGGATATTCTTGCCATCTCCGCCCCCTATAATTTAACCTCACTAATTATAGGATATATTTTTATTACCTAATTGTCAATAAATAATTACACACGGTGGACGGAATTGTTTTATTTATATACTAAAACAGCCCGAGCAGTTTGACTACCGGGGCTGTTTTTAGTGCTTATCAAAAAGTCTGACTACATTAATTATGCAGCTTTTGACTTTTTGCTTGCAGCAAAAGTATTCATTGTTTGAATTATATAGTCTAAATCTTCATTATCCAAATATGGTGTCATTGGAATAGAAAGAACTGTTTTTGATAATTTCTCACAAACAGGCAAGCTACGTGTATTCCATTTTGTATATGCAGTTTGAGTATTAACCGGACGAGGATAATAGGCACCGCAAGGAATACCATTATCTTTTAAGTATGCCATTAGTTCATCTCTATCTTCACAATAAATTGTATACAATCCATATGCTGATTGGCAATTATCTAAGACTTTTTGTTTTCCGAAGTAGCTGTCTAATTCATTATCATAACGCTTGGCAACACGAACTCTTTCTTTAAGTTCTTGCTCAAATACCGTCAATTTTTGTAACAACACAGCTCCTTGAAATGAGTTCAAACGACCGGTAATACCTAAACGTACATTATCATAATGATCTGCCGGACTCATACCATGTACTCGACAGGATTTTACCAATTCGTTTTCTTCATTGTTGTTTGTAAATACAGCACCACCATCTCCATAACAACCCAATGGTTTGGTCGGATAGAATGATGTTGCACTCATATCTGCGATAGAACAAGATCTTTTGCCTTTATATATTGAGCCGTATGATTGACAAGAATCTGACAATACTTTCATACCATTGGCATGAGCAATTTTGATAATCTCATCATAATCACAAGGTGAACCGAAAATATCCACAGGGATTACTGCTTTGAGATTGAGTTTTCCTTCTTTTTTAACTTCATCAATAGCTCTTTGCAAATCTTTCGGATCCATATTGAATGTATTTGGATCTGAATCTACAAAAATAGGAGTTGCACCTAACAAAACAGGAGCTTCTGCCGAAGCAACGAATGTGAATGATGAAACAAAAACAGCATCTCCCGGTTTGACATCCCAAGCCATGAGTGCCAAAGTTAATGCATCTGTACCGGAACCGCAAGTAGAACAATATTTGGTGCCGGAAAAGGCTGCCAATTTATCATCTAATTCTTTGGTTTCAGGTCCCTGACAATATGCTCCATGATTCAAGATTGCCTTAAAAGCATTTAAAAACTTATCTTGTCCGATAACATTTTGTGATGTTTTGCAGTCAAATAACATTATTGGTTTAGATGGTTTGTTACTCATTGTTTCCTGTTCCTTTTCTTTAATTTTCAACTTCCGGCATTATAAAATAATTTCGAACCTTTGCAAAACACAAAAGATTTCTGATTTGTAACAAAACATACCCAATAGGTAAAATTCAAATTTGAAAATGGTTGATTTAAGTTTTATTAGTGATATATTATAAATAATGAATAAATCATGAGGTTGTGAGATGAATATGTTGAAAAAAATATTTGCCGTAGCATCTGTATTATTTGTGTCTGCTTGTGCTTTTGATGGTAAGATACATCGTCCGGAGGCTGAGGCTGATCCGTTTGAAAGTATAAACAGACCAATATTTAAATTTAACCAGCAATTTGATAAATATTTACTTAAACCTGCTGCAGAAGGGTATCGGGCAATTACGACTCCTTTTATCAGAGAAAGAGTTAATTCAACATTGGCAACAACCGTAGAGCCTGTTTCCGCCGTTAATAATTTGCTACAAGGTGAACCTGTCGATGCAGCTGTAAATGTTGCAAGATTTGCCATAAATGCAACTCTTGGTCTTGCAGGAATGTTTGATGTAGCTGAAGGTTGGGGATTAGAACCTCGACGAGCAACAGTAAATGAAACTTTGGCAAAATGGTGCATTGTCGATGGTCCTTATATCGTATTGCCGTTTTTTGGTCCAAGCACCCCCAGAAGTGCTATTGCTTTAGCTACCGGTGCTGTGATGGATCCGGTATTTTGGTCAATATATGAAGATGCAAATGTCAGAAACAAAGTCGGTTTTTCATATGCGGCTCTTATTGCAATTGCAGCAAGAGAAAATGCTATGGAATTACTTGATGATCTGGAAAGAAATTCTGTTGACTTATATGCGGCAACACGTTCAGCTTATTTGCAAAATCTTAGCAAATTACGTTGTTTTAATGATAAATCTGCTGATAGTGACGCTTATGATTTTGACTTTGGAATCGATGTGGAAGATGATGAATTTGAAAAAGCGGGTTATTAGTTGTAATTTAAGGAGAGACTTTTTATGAAAAAATTTTTTGCGACATTTCTGGCCGTTTTTATGATGATGGCAACCTCTGTAAATGCAGAAACTGATGCTTCTAAGGCTGAAAGCTTTGTTAAAGATGTTACGGCAGAAGGAATTAAGGATATTATTAATGCTAATATCCCTCAAAAAGAAAAAGATGAACGTTTTGCAGATCTTTTTAACAGAGCTTTGGATCTAGACTTCATTGGTCAATTTGTCTTGGGACGTTATTGGCGCACAGCAACTCCAGCTCAACGCAAAGAATTTATTTCTGTATACCGTCAACTCAATGTAAGTACATGGTCTAAACGTTTTGATGAATTTAAAGGAAAAGAGTTTATATTTAAAGGCACTACTCCCTCTAATTCTAAAGGACAAGTATTTGTTAATACAATCGTTCCTATGGACGAAGGTGAACCAGCAAAAGTAGCTTGGCGTGTACGTGAAAAAAACGGAAACTATAAAGTGGTTGATATTGTTATTGAAAATGTCAGCTTGGCAATAACAGCTCGTAATGAATACAGCGCTTTTATAAAAAACAATTCAGGAAATGTAGATGCATTGATTACGAATCTAAAATCGAAAATCCAGTAAAAAAACGGAATCGAAAGATTCCGTTTTTTTTGAAGTTTAACAAACATGTTACTTGCTTAATTCCTTCAGCACTTTTTTATCAACCATCTTAGAATGTTCTTTGGAAATCATTATGTTTATTGTTTCCAAACAGCAATCTTCTTTTGCGAATGATAGTGCTTCCTTAAACACTGAAACAAAATCAGTAGTATTAAATTCAGCACTTACGCAAAGAGGATACATTGATACTGTTTTCAAATTATAAGCATCTGCAAAAATAAAAAGCTCTTTTAGCCCTTTAAGCATGCTATTCTTAATTTGCACGACATCTTCTTTTCCTCCACAGCAAATAACAAAGACCAATTTGCGAGCATTACCGCCAAAAGCATCAAAACACAGCACATCTCCCTGTTTTAAAGGTTTTTGAGCTAATTGCTTGGATATGCGATAATCGGCGAACTTGCGAACACCTCTAGAACCGGCAATATCAACTTCAGTCATTTCTTTGCTAAAGTAGAAATGTTCCGAACTACAAGCCAAAATGTAGGCATCTGAAATTTCTGAACTCAGAAAACCATGTTTGATATTAACTTTCATAACAATAATTTTAAAAAAATTTATTTACTAATTTTGATACGTTGGGGAATTTATCACATTAGAAAGTATTCAAGCAAGAAGGTTTTGCAGTTATTCAATAAGATATTTTTTATTCCAAATACGTTTGCCTGTGATATCATTGCTATAAATAACTTTAAGTTTCGGATTAAGATAAATTGCAACACTGTCATCTTTATTATCTATCGTTTTGTTATTTATGAAAACTTTATACTCCTTAGTGATTCTAACGATGTTTTTATATATGCAAAAATATTGGTTACACTTCAAATCTAACCACTCAGGATTATAACGTTGTCCTTGCCAGATTTGTTTCAATTCTTTTTTCTGTTTTGAAGTAAGTTTATTTGATGCTGTTTTTTCTAACCAAAGGTGTTTGGTAAAATTATTACCCACAGCAGGTAAAACAATCATATTATTCTCTTCTGATTTAACTGCCACCAAATTATTATTGGCACCAATCAATATATCAGGCTTTTGAACCAAATAAAGACTGGAAAAACCAATAATTATCGGTATTATTCCCCACCAGCGCCATTTATGCTCCCAAATGCATAACCACAAACCTCCTAAAACTATTAGGACTAATCCCCATGTGGGCATTGATAAAACTTGTAGAGAAGCTTCCGGCTGAGAGCTTATGAAAGATGTAATATCATTTAAAATCTTTACACCATATCCGATAATATATAAAAACGGAATATCCAAACCAAATGGTATTAAAATCAATGCAAATAATGTAAATGGCATTATTATCAAACCGATTATCGGACCGGATAAAAGATTGGTTATGGTGGTGTATATTGATATGCGGTTAAAATGATATATTGCAAAAGGAAGTGTTGCCAAACTTGCTATCAAATCAGCTAAGATTATCCCAACAATATATATCGTAATAATTTTTATTGTTTTTATGAAGAAATTATCATCTCGATGGCACAACCAATTATTTAGCCTTACTGATATCTTCTCATAAAAAGCTATTAAAGCAACCACGGCAGCAAATGACATCTGAAAACTTGCTCCGATAAGTGCCTCCGGTGTGATAATTAACACCAAAAGTGCAGCCAATGAAATGGACTTCATAGAGATGGCTCGACGATTAAATAAAACACCTAACAAGACAATAGTTGTCATTATAAAAGCTCTTTGTGCCGGTATCTCTATTCCGGATATCAATAAATATACTGTACTTATGATAAATGTAAAACCAACAGCTACTTTTTTGCTATCAAACCTTAGTGACAATTTGGGAATTGCGGCCATTATCAGCCGGATAAGAAAAAACATAATACCGGCTATCAGACTCATATGCATACCTGAGATGGATAAAAAATGTGCCAAACCGGAGTTTCTGTATTTTTCAAGTTGTGTAGATTTTATACCACTTTGTTCGCCGGCTAAAATGGCTGAAACTATTGAAGCTTCTTCTTGAGGTAATATTTTGTGTATATGACGGACAATTAAACTTCTTAAATTATTTATTTTGTTTATGCTATTGGTAAAAAAATCAGTATCGGATTTGCATTCTATCGGATATGCCGGACTTAAAGAATAACCATTACCGGATATTCCCTGATAAAAATTATGTCTGTTAAATTGGTACCCGTATGGAATTTGTGCTTGAATATTAGGTTTTAGTTCTGCAACCATTTCTACACATTGCCCTGATTTGAAGGTTGGTTGCTTTTGGCGTAAAGTAATTTTATATCTACCGTTAATATTTTCTTGCTCAAAATTTTGAATGTTATCTAAAGTAAGACGAACATTACCTTTTGAATTAAAATCAATTTTATTAATACGTCCTTGAAGATAGGTTTTAGTTATCGGTGAATGATAAATGTATGTTGATAAATAAAGTGTTCTTATTTGTATCCAACAAAAACCTAATACAAAAATTGAACATAAACCGATAACTCTTAAAATACGATGGTGTTTTTTTAATAATAAAGCTAACAAAATAATACTTTCCACAATTGCCAGTGATATCCACTTTGATGGCTCGGCAGAAAGAGAAAAATAAAAACCTATTCCACTACCAAAAAATACTGTATACCAGAGAGACCAACGTTCTCTCTCTAAATCTGCCTGTCTGCGAATATATGTAAAAAAACCTCTAAACATACAACTACTCTAAAATATATATTTTATTTTTGCAATAAATTAACTATTGCATGATATAGAATATGGTAGGAGACTGAATATGAAAAAAATTCTTTTATTAATTTTGTTGTTTTCTGTGATATTGTCAACAGCCAATGCCAAAGTTACATTAGTTGTTGATTGGAAATCTGAAATGCCTAAACGTGTGAATAATGAAAAAATGGAACCAACTTCTTGTGAAACAAAATGTTTAGGATATAGCATTAAAACAACTTATTGTTATGACTATGAAAAAATGTTACAAAGTTGTCCGGAATACGGTTGTAGTCATTATTATAAATGTGTTACCAGAGAACAATAGCTTATGATTTTCGAGAAATGAAATTCAAGACAAAATCAGCAGCATTCTCACTCGGAGTTTGATTACCGTTGCTTAAAGTATCTTTTACTTTTGTAAAACCTGACATTTCTCGCTCAAACAAATCTTCTTTTTTCAGTAATTCCAGTGTTGTGTGACTTATAGTTCCTGATGTGCATTGTTCTTGCAACAATTCCGGCACAATCAGCCTTCCCAACATTATATTGGTAAGATTCACAAATTGTATTTTCATAATCTTACCCACAATCCATGCTGTTAAAGCCGAAACCTTATAAGCAACCAAATGCGGTATCTTGCAAATTGCTAATTCCAAAGCAACTGTACCGGAAGCGGCTATTGATACTTCTGATGCCTGAAAAGCATTGTAACGATCAGCTTGTGTATCAACAACCAGAATCGGAAGATTGCTTTCTGAAATAATTTGTTTAACTTTAGCTGATACGGTTTTTACTGTCGGAATCACAAAATAGAAATCAGAATCATGTGATAATAACTGTTTGGCGCTTTCTAAAAATATAGGCAACAATTTAACAACTTCTGTTTTTCTGGATCCGGGAAGCAAGGTAACAATTCTTTTATTTTGAGAAATGTTGTACTGTCGGCGAAACTTTTCACCATCGGCAAAAAGTGCCTCACTCTCAATAACAGGGTGCCCTACAAAAACCGTTTCTAAATTATATGGTGTAAAATATTTGGGTTCTTGCGGAAGTAAAGTCATCAGCGCATCTATATATTTATACATGGTCTTAGCACGTTTTTTCTTCCACGCCCATACTTGCGGTGCAACATAGTGTAATTGAGGAATACCGGTTTTTAACTTGCGCAAACGCTTATGAACTCTGGCACAAAAACTCCAACTGTCTATTGTTATGACAACATCCGGACGAATACGAATGATATCATCAACCGTATTTTTAATATGTTTTAAAACTTTAGGGATACTGGGAATAACCTCAACCAACCCCATAATTGCCAGATCGGATATATCAAAAAGAGAGTACAATCCCTCTGCTTCCATAGTATCTCCACCAAGACCAAAAAACTCAACATTATCATCGGTTTTTGCTCTTAAGGCTCGCATAAAACGAGATCCCAATAAATCTCCTGACGGCTCTCCGGCAATGAGGTATACTTTTAACTTATTTGAACTGCTCATCAGGAGTTACTCCCATAATAAAAATACCATATTTATCTGCAAGTTTTATAACTTTATCTTCATCTACAATCAAGCTATTGCCACTATGAACAACGACACCTCTTAAACCAGTTTCGTATGCTCTTTCAATAGTGCGTGTTCCGATAGTGGGTAAATCTATACGCATATCTTGTTGTGGTTTGCGTAATTTGAGCAAAATACCTCCATTACCTTTACGGCGGTATTCTCCACATCGTCGGATAAGTTCATCTGTTCCCTCGATACCTTCAACTCCCAATACCAGACCTTGCTGAACAATAACTGCCTGACCAACATCAAGACGACCTAATTCTGTTGCAACTTCCATTGCTCTGGTTATATCGGCAATAGCTTGTTTATCCGGCTTATGTTTACCCATAACACCTGATTTGGCAAGCAATTCTGTCATTACTTCATGAACACCTTTAACGCACATTCCATCTGACTCAATTTCTGCAACCAAAGCTCGAAGGATACCATCATCCCCTAAAGATTTGGCTCCTATTTTGGCAAAAAATGCCGTTGTGCGAAGATCCGGAACCAAATCAAAAAAACTTGGTCTGCGGATCGTACCAATCATAACTACATCTTGAACTTTTTCATCGGCGAAACGTTTAAATCCCGTACCGGCTTGACCGATTCTTATCCATTGGTGAGGTATATCTGATTGAGCAGTAAAAAAACTCTTATCAGCATTTCCCTCTATTGCCAAAACAAAGAACTCCTGCCCTTTTTGTTGGCAATGCCGAACTAATTGTGCCGGTATGCTTCCGCCTCCGGCAATTATTCCTAATTTGCGATTAGAGGTGTTCATTTTGCTCCTCAGGTATAAAAATTATTCAGCAGTCATAACCTTACGACGACCGGCTAACGAAACATCAATAAAGCCGATTTGCTCCATAACCATAGCATTATCTTTATATTTTTCTCTGGCTTGAGATAAACGCTCTTCAAATGTACCTTCTCTACCCTTAAAAATAAACATGAAAGCTTTAGTTATTGACTTAACAGTAGCCTCATCGTATCCACTACGTTTGAGACCTATTATATTTAATCCTCTTAACTTTCCTCTATCGCCGGTGACAATTGCAAACGGGATAACATCTCTTTCTACACCTGTCATACCGCCAATCATGGTTTTGCGACCAATTCTGCAAAACTGATGAACCGCAGAATTACCGCCTAAGATTACACCATCTCCCAAACGTACATGACCGGCAATAACGGCATTATTGGTCATAATTACATTGTTGCCGACAACACAATCATGTGCAATATGCGAATTGACCATAAACATACCATCATCACCAACACGAGTAATCATCTTCTCAGGTTCTTCTCCCGGTAGAGGATTTTGTCCTTTAGGAGTTCCACAATGCATTGTAACATTTTCTCTGATTACGTTACGTTTACCGATAACAAGTTTGGCTCCTTCTAAAAATTCATTTCCATGATCTTGAGGACCACTACCTAATACAGCTCCGGGAAACACAACGGTGCCTTCACCGATAGTGGTATCTCCCATAATGGTTACTCTTGCCAAAAGACGAACATTTTCTCCTATTTTTGCTTGAGATGATACCCAACAAAAGGGACCTATTTCTGCACTTGATGCAATTTGTGCGCCGTCTTCAACTACTGCGGAGGGATGAATTTTTGCCATAATTGTTGTTCCTTATAAAAATTAGTTCATGCCTTAAAATTAGATAAAATTTTACCTCAAGTAAAAACAATTAATATTACAGTTTAGAAATAATTTATCAGGATTTTTCATTTGGCGTTGACACCAGTCTTTGCCTATGGTATCCTATTTATTGGATAAGGTATAAGGATATTATGATATATAATGTGATTGTGAAATCACTTATTATATTGTTGCTTGTGAAAAATTTGATTTTGGTGCGTTTTATATTACCATTTTAGTATTTTTCTTTTAGCATAGTTTTTTGTTGGGGAATATTTATCCTCGTGTGAGCGTTCTTATACCCGAAATTGAAGTAATTTATTATCAATAGGTTTTATTGGTAATTTGCTATCAAATGAGGGATAATGATGTACAAGTTTATAGCAACTGTATTTTTTACAATACTGATATTTTCAAATGTATCGGCACAATCAACATGTAAAATTCGTCCATCTTGCGAGGCAATGGGGTACACAAAAACTCAAGCAGATTGTAACGGAAAAGATTTTATCAGATGCCCTTTTGATAAATCTGCTTACTATTGTCAGGGTTCATCATGTGATGGATTAGCCAATATGGATTGTGGCACTTTCAGATGTAAAGAAACATATGCAACAGACGGATGTGATGAATTTTGCAAAATTTGCTATACCGATACCTGTGATTATCCTGAGAATGCAGATTATCCTTTAAAAGCAAATTGCGAATACGGTTGCGATGATCAAGGAACAATTGAAGGATGTGATACCAGGTGTCATGCTTGCACTTCATGTGTACCAAATGATTGTTCAGGATATAACTTAAATGATTGTCCAGATCATGGGATATGCAATAGCTGTTCTACCGGTTGTGGTACAGATACAGTAAAATATAAAATTAAATATCCATATTGTGAAGATGGATATGATTATAATTCAGGTGTTTGTCGTCCGGATTGTGATAATTATGATAACTGTTTCCCGTATATTGAGTGTACTTACGACAGGAAGCCCTCCAGTAGTTGGTTTGTGGAAGCAATTCCTGATAATGTAGATTCTTATCAAGTTTGGCTTTATTGTGTTAATGGTCAGAAATATGAAACTTATTCATTACTCTCATGTAGAGACGGATACGTGCTTAATGATGATGAAACCGAGTGTGTAGAGGTTAACCCTGTTTGCGCTGAAGGTTATGAAGTTGATGCCAGTGGCAGAGGTTGTGTTCCTGAGGGATGTGGTCAATATAGAGTCGATTGTGATACAGGGGGAGGGGTTACAAGCTGTTGGAGCAGAACATGTAATGGAGCTCAAGTATATGAACCAACAGGAGATCCGATGGACGATTGCGACTTTACTGATACGGGAATGCATTGGAGTGATTGTGAATGGAACGGAGAATATTGTATTTGCCGTACTTATGATTCTCCTAGCTGTGAACCCGGTTCAAGTGACATGTGTCCTGAAGTATAAATATTTATCTTTTCTTTATCTCTTGATGAGAACTGTTATAGATTTTTAATCACTAAAAAATTAACCTCTATCAATTAATTGATAGAGGTTGTTTTTATACGTTAGATTAGTGCTTTTATCCCACAATCATAGCGGTAAACTCAGCCTCTGATACTAATTGACCATCAACCATTGTTTGCCCTTTAAATACATAAACATTACGGCGTTCACGTATTTTTTCAACGTGCATCTTTAATTGATCTCCAGGTTTAACCTGTTTACGGAATTTTACGCCGTCTATTGACATAAATAAAACACTTTTTTTATTGTCTTTATAATTACCATCAGCGGCAACCACAATTGCTCCGGCTGTTTGCGCCATTGCTTCAACTTGCAAAACACCGGGCATTACAGGATTATTGGGAAAATGGCCTTGAAAAAATTCTTCATTCATAGTCACATTCTTGGTACCAACACCTTTTTCTCCAGGAACTTCTACCTCCAATCTATCTAGCAATAAAAACGGATAGCGGTGAGGAAGTAACTCCATAATTTCTTCAATATGATAAATTTTGTTTTCAGACATATTTTTTTCCTTTTATTTCTTTACAGCTTTTTGAATGTAAGATACCTGTCTCATAAAATCTTTAATCGGTACGGCTGGATATCCCATAAGTACCGCTCCGGGATCTACATCGCGCATAAGTCCTGATTGAGCGCCAATCTGTGCACCGCTACCAATGTTAAGATGGTCGGCAACTCCAACTTGGCCACCACAGACAACATAATCTCCAAACTTGCAACTGCCGGCGATACCTGTTTGAGAAACCATGATACAGCCTCTACCAAGTTGATTGTTATGCGCTATCATTACTAAGTCATCAATACGGCATCCGTCAGATATAACCGTATCGTCTAAGGCTCCTCTATCTATACAGCTATTGGCGCCGACTTCAACATCATTACCCAAAATAACTCTACCTAACTGAGGAATCCTTTTATGAGCACCATCTATCATCATAAAACCAAAACCATCCCATCCGATGCGAGCACCTCCATAAATAAAGCAATTATTACCCATTTGGCAATGCATAATGTTTGCGCCGGCACCAATACGGCAGTTGTCACCGATAATACAATCATGACCGATAACTGCATGTGGTTCAATGATACAATTTGCTCCGATTTCTACATTCTCTCCAATAACCACGTAATCCCCTACAAAGCAATTTGCACCTATTTTGGCACTGTTTGGAATAATTGCCGTAGATTTTATTTCCGCTTCAGGTAAACGTTCTGTATAGAGAGCATAATTTAATTTTACAAAACCTAAATGAGGATTGGCTGATATGAGTTTGATTACATCCGAATTTACATATTCTGCCAATTCTGCAGTGGTTATACACGCAGTAGCCTTTATGTCTGCTCCTTGTGCTTTTTTCTTTTTATCAAAAAAGAAACATATGTCCCCTTCTCCGGCTTTTTCTAAAGTTGATAAGTTGTAAATTTTAACTTCTGCTTTTGAAGAATCTGATAATTCTGCGTCACAAATTTTGGCGACTTCCGAGAGAGATAACGGACCATTATTTTTGTAAAAGCGAGTATCTACCATGATTTATGCTCCTTTTATGATTATAAACGAGTTCCAAAATTCAGACGAAATACTTGAGTTTCATCGTAATCTTCTTTAACTATCGGGAAACCGAAGTCTATATCTATTTGTCCCATCGGAGATAGCCACTGGAAACCAAAACCGGCAGAAACTCTAGGACTTGAAGAATATTCAACATCTGCTCGATTCATGTTATCCGGCTTACCCAACATTCCCATATCAACAAAAGTACGTCCTTTGATACCGACCTCATCTAAGCCAATAGGAAAGTTTACTTCTCCTCCGGTATATAACATCCAATTTCCACCCAATGCATCTTTGGTATATTTATCTCTGGCTCCGATACCGGCGACATCAAAACCTCTTAAAGTATTACCACCTAAATTATAACGATTGGGTAAACGAACATTTTCTCCACCATATCCGGTTATATAACCGGCATTTGCAAACAATTTGAATGTGTAATAATCGGCAAGTGTGTAATATGTATATGCTTTGGCATCAAATTTAAGATATTTTTCATCTCCTCCAAGACCGGCAACATCATTACCGAAAGAAAGGAAATATCCTTCTTTTGGAGAAATCATACTATCTCGTTTATCATAAACGATGGTTTGTCCTATTGAAGAATCTACAAAGCTTCCTTCTTCATCCTTAATGTATTTGGAAGCCTCATGCCCAACATTGGTGATTTCATCTTCTCTTAAGGTATAGCGGACTTGTTGTGATAAGTCATCTGTATAGTTCCACCCCATACGCAAACGACCTCCGGTGTATGAACTATCATATGAACTCTCATCTTGATAATCTTCTTCTGTACGGAAAATATCAAAACCGGCTCGTAAACGACGATCCAAGAAATATGGTTCCGTAAAACTTAAACTGTAATCCTGTGATCGCTGAGAAACTCCTGCATCAAGACTTAAGTGTTGTCCTAAACCTCTAAAGTTATTTTCAGTAACACCGGCTCTTACTAAGGCTCCGTTTACAGTAGAATAACCAACTCCAACATTAAAATAGCCGGTTGATTTTTCTTCAACATTAACATTTAAATCTGCTTTATTGGCATCTTTGGGGGTAGTAGTAATATCAACTTTACTAAAATAATCCAAATTCTCAACATTGCGACGAGAATCCTTTATTTTAGAAACGTTAAAAGCATCACCTTCTTCTATTCTGAATTCGCGGCGTATAACTTCATCATGAGTACGTGTATTGCCACTGATATTTATGCGATCAACAAATATCCTTTGCCCTTCATTGATATGAAAAGTAATGTCTATGTTACCGGTTTCTGTATCTTTAATCAGCTCAGGATTTACATCAACAAAAGCAAATCCTTTTTTTCCAAGTTCATCTGTTAGTACCGTAACTGTTTTTTCAATCTTATCATTATTATACCAATCCCCAACTTCAAGTTCCATGTTATCCATAAAATCTGCGGTATCAATATCTGATATATCTGATACAATATCAAGTTTATTTACTTTATAGCGCTTTCCTTCATCAAGAACATAACTTACTACAAAAGATTTGCTATCGGGACTGAGTTCTGCAACGGCAGATACAACTCTAAAGTCTGCATAACCTCTTTTAAGATAGAAACGACGTAGCAATTCTTTATCATAGTTAGTCTTTTCCGAATCATAATTTTCTGATGATGAAAAAATACGGTACCAACGGCTTTCTTTGCTCATGATTACTTCTTGCAGATCATCATGGTCATAATGATGATTACCGATAAAGTTTACTTTATCTATAACTGCTAACGGGCCTTCATCAATATTAAAAATCAAATCTACACGATTTTGATCTCTTTTGATAATTTGCGGTTCAACAACCGCAGCATAGCGCCCCGAACGTTTATAGACTTCTAAAATACGTTGGATATCCTCTTGTACCTTAGAGCGGGAATAAGTGGAACGTGGAGACAAACGAATCTCAGAAGTGAGCATCTCGTCATCAACTTTATCATTACCATCAAACAGCACCTGATTAATAATCGGGTTTTCTTCAAGTTTGATGTTTAACACTCCTTTTTGGGAAACATTGAGAGAAACATCGTTAAATAAACCTGTGGAATATAGTTGTTTTAACGCTTCATCTAATTGTACATTTGTTACTGAACTGTTTTTCTTGATATCAACATAAGATAATACAGTTTCATCTTCTACTCGTTGAGTACCTTCAATATTGATATCTTTGATATATACTGAAGATGCGTGAGCAGAAACACCACTCAATAATGCAAGAGCAAAAGTTCCGCTTTGTAATAATTTCATAATTTGTTCCCCTTATGAAAACCAACGATTAAACAAATGAATAACGTCATTATATGTAGCAAATAACATTAAAGCTATAAGTATACCAAAACCAATTCGGAATACATATTCTTTTATCTTGTCATTAAGCTCACGGCCGATAATAATTTCGATGATGTAAATAACTACATGACCTCCATCAAGTAATGGGATTGGGAATAAATTAATCAACCCCAAGTTAATTGAAAGAAGTGCCATAAATGCAATAAAATCTACTAATCCGCTTGTTTTACTAATATCACCAGACATTTCAGCAATACGGATAATTCCACCAACATCTTCTGCCGAACGCTCTCCGCTAATCATTTGTCCGACACCACGCAATGTCACCATAGTAACTCGCCAACTTTCTTTTGTCGCATCTACCAGTGACTGCCAAAAAGACATATCAGTATATTTTACTTCTACAACATTAATTGAACGAATCCCAAGCATTGGACGGTTAGGTGTTGTTTGTTTGGGTTCTACGGAAAGTGGGAGTGTCTTTAACGGAAAAGATTTTTTAAT
Organism: Alphaproteobacteria bacterium; assembly: GCA_015062435.1. Classification (GTDB taxonomy): domain Bacteria; phylum Pseudomonadota; class Alphaproteobacteria; order RF32; family CAG-239; genus CAZU01. The sequence goes on from SUUR01000017.1 coordinate 14,822, forward strand.
AATTTTGTCTTGGCGTTTGATTTCAAGATGGATATCTCCTCCGGTATGCATTGCAACTTCTTGAGAAATTTCACTAAAACTGTTGATCTCTTTACCATTGATCTTTAAAATACGATCACCGCAGACAATACCTGCTGCCTCTGCAGCACCACCTTTGGTAACACAGCCTACAATCGGAGGAAAATCTATTTTCCCTAAAAAGAAGAAGACCGAAGTAAAGATCAAAATGGCAAAAATATAATTAGCGGCAGGACCGGCAATGACAATTGCCAATTTTTTAAAAGGGTTTTGAGTCGCAAATGCACGTTTCTTATCTTCTTCACTGAGTTCTGAAACCTTACCGGAACTACTGGCGGCATCGTCATCTCCCAAGAACTTACAATATCCGCCTAGAGGAATTGCACTGATACGCCATTCTGTTCCGTATTTATCCTTGCGCCCCCAAAGTTTTTTTCCAAAACCGATTGAAAACTCAGATACGGCAACGCCACAAAGTCTGGCAATAATAAAATGACCAAATTCGTGCACAAAAACCAATATGCCCAGAAGAACAATAAATGGAACAACATAATAAACAGTATCAATCAACCAACTCATAACAATACCTTTTTATAAAATAATTAAAATATATCTAAACAAAACATATACAAACGGAGCAGCAAAGATTAAGCCATCTATACGGTCAAAAACACCTCCGTGACCCGGAATAAGATTACTTGAATCTTTAAGATTAAGGCTACGTTTTATTTTTGATTCCACCAAATCTCCGATTTGAGAAATAAATGCAATTACCGCAGCTATAATTCCGTAATATAGTAAATGAGGAGCCCCTAATAACCAACAGTATAAATTGCCTACACAAACAGAAAAAAGTATTCCCCCTATTAATCCCGACCATGTTTTATTGGGGCTTATTTTAGGAGCAAGTTTTGGACCTTTCAAACTACAACCTACAACAAAACCGCCTATATCCATAAACCAAACGACTAACATAAACCAAAATACAACATAAAAACCTACAAGCTCGTATAACCACATTATAGAACCGACACCGATTGAAATGTAGCCAACACCCAAAACCAACAAATTTCTTCTGGTTTCATCTTTGGCTTTTATAAATGCTAAAAATACGGAAGCGAGCAACACCACCCAAAATGGCCAATGTGGTCCCATAAAAATTGCAACTGATACCGATACGGCATAAAGAACAGCATAAAAAGCCCCTCTGACAGAAGGAACCATTTGCGCCCACTCCCATGAAAGCAGAGCCCCTGCAATAAGAGCCAGCATTTGTACAAAGGGATATCCGGCATATAGGCACCATATTACCAAAGGCACCAAAACCAACGAGGTGATTATTCGTTTTATCAGAGAATTAATTTTAGCCTTTTCCATATCTTCTCTCCCGATTATTAAAATCTTGAATTATTTGTTTCAATTCTTCAGAACTGAAATCAGGCCATAGTGTAGGTGTGAAAAACAGCTCGGAATACGCAATTTGCCACAACAAATAATTACTAATCCTAAAATCTCCTCCGGTACGAATAAGCAAATCAGGATCAGGAACATCTTTGGTGTAAAGCATATCCGAAAGCATTTTAATGTCAATATCATTGGTCTTGATATCACCTCTTTTAACCATAGATGCTATCTTTTTGGCTGCTGAAACAATCTCTTGTCTGGAACCATAACTTAAAGCAATACAAAGTGTCAGTTTTTGGTTATGAAGTGTGTTACGCTCAATTTCAGACATTTTATCAATGATATCTTTATCAAGCATTTGTCTTTCGCCTATAAAAATAATACGTACGCCATTTTCTTGTATCTCTTTTAATTCATGAGCAAGATATTGGCGCAACAACGCCATCAAATCAGAAACTTCAGACGAATCTCTTTGCCAATTTTCAGTTGAAAAAGCATATAATGTCAAATAACGAACACCACAATCAACCGTTGCTTTTACAATATTTTGCAAAGTTTCGGCACCCTTGCGGTGTCCTGAAGCCGTCGGAAGGTTATGTTTCCTTGCCCAACGACGATTTCCATCCATGATAACGGCAATATGTTGCAAAGATTCAGACATAAACTTATAATCCGTATTAGACCTGCATAATGTCTTTTTCTTTTTGAGCCATCATTTCATCAATTTTTTTGATAGCCTCATCAGTCAATTTTTGAACTTCCGTTTCATAACGTTTTTCATCATCTTCAGATATGGCATTATCTTTTTTCAATTTTTTTATACCATCTAAAGCATCTCTACGAATATTACGAATTGCAACTTTATTATTTTCCGCATATTTACCGGCAACCTTTAACAGTTCTTTACGACGTTCTTCAGATAGTGGCGGAATCGGAATACGAATCAATTGTCCGTCAGATGCGGGATTAAGTCCGAGATCTGATTCCATAATTGCTTTTTCTACTGATTTAGATAGACCTCTATCCCACACACTGACAGACAGTGTTCTGGCATCAGGAACAGATATGGTACCTACTTGGGATAACGGTGTGAGTGAACCATAGGCTTCTACCATTATACCATCAAGTAAACTAACATGTGCTCTACCGGCTCTAAGCCCGCTCAAATCAGCCTTAAAAGAATCCAATGTTTTATCCATTCTGTTTTGGCTATCAGTTTTTATTGAAGAAAAGTCAGACATATTAACCTCTTTTAGTCTATTTAATGATTGTAAATTTACCTTGTCCGCAGACAGCTGTTTCTAAAGATTTTTTTTCATGTTGGGAAAAAACAACTATTGGGATTCCATTTTCTTTTGCTAAAGCTACGGCTGTCAGATCCATAACCGCAAGTTCTTGCTTAATAACATCATCAAAACTGATAGAATCATATCTTACAGCCGATGAATCTTTTTTAGGATCTGCACTATAAACTCCATCAACTTGTGTTGCTTTGAGAATCACATCACATTGCATTTCAGATGCCCTGAGTGCCGCACCGGTATCTGTTGTGAAATACGGATTACCTGTTCCTCCGGCAAAAATAAGAACACGTTTTTTTTCAAGATGACGTAAAGCTCTTCGATATGCATATGTTTCACATACTTGCGGAATACTCAAACCGGAAAGCACTCTTGCCGGAGTTCCTATATTTTCCAAAGCATTTTGAATATAAAGTGCGTTCATAACCGTAGCAAGCATTCCGACATGATCTGCAACTGAGCGATTCATTCCTTTGGAAGCCTCTTTAGCACCTCTGAAAATATTCCCCCCTCCGACAACCACACAAACCTCTACCCCACTTTGATGGACTTTTTGGATTTGTGCTGCTAAATCTTGTATAACCTCAGCAGACATTCCGAAGTTTTTATCGCCCATAAGGCCTTCACCTGAAAGCTTGAGCAGAATACGTTTATATTTAGGTTTCATAAATAACCCTTTGCTGTTTGTTTTTTTCAATATTAACAATTTTAATCCATTTGTCATTAATTATTTATGACTTTTTAATATCACAACATGCAAAATAAATGTTAACTATTGCAAAATTGGGGATTGTGGAGTAAAAAATAAACAATTTAAAATTTACATAGGAGTGCAAACATGACTGACAATATGCTTTTTGCAATTTTAGGAATCGGCGGATACTTATTGGGTTCAATTCCGTTCGGATTGATTCTATGCTATGTGGCAGGATATGGAGATATTCGCAAAATAGGTTCCGGAAACATCGGCGCTACAAATGTTTTGCGCACAGGAAACAAAACTTTAGCGTTGCTCACGGTGTTGTTTGATGCTTTTAAAGCCGGTATTGCAGCATATATCGCCAAAACTATTGTTCCCGAAACTCCTTTTAATTTGTGGGGAGCAGAAACAAATTTATCAACACTAGCTGCACTGATTTCCGGTTGTTGCGCAATATTGGGACATAACTTCCCCGTTTGGCTAAAGTTCAAAGGAGGAAAAGGCGTGGCATCTTCTTTTGGGTTGGTACTGATACTTACTCCTAAAGTTGCCCTCATTGCATTGTTGATTTGGATTGTTACCGCATGCTTATTTAAATATTCTTCTCTTGCAGCAATAGTTGCCGCAACACTCACTCCCGTAGTTACTTATTTTACGGAAAACAGCGTTTATATGATATTTTACTTAATGATCGTTATCTTATTATTGGTAAGACATCATGCAAATTTTGCTCGCTTATTTAAAGGGCAAGAAAGTAAAATAAAATTCAAAAAATAGAGAATTTCGGTGGATCAAGAAGAATATATTATTGATATACTTCAACTTATAAACTCAGATAATCTGGGACCGGTAACTTTTTATAAATTGTTGCAAAAATTTAAAACAACAAAGTGTATTATTGAAAACATCACCGAAGTCAAAAAAGTAAAGTTAATTTCAAGAGCAAAAGCGGAAAGTATATTTGAAAGTGCTTGTAAGAAAAATATACATATACTAACCTTTGATGATTGTGATTATCCGCAAAAATTATCCGAAATTGTAAATCCCCCTCCAATTTTATATACAATCGGGAACCATAAGATTTTGAATCATCCAAAATCACTATCTGTTGTCGGAGCCAGAAATGCTTCTATTAACGGAAGAAAAACAGCATCAAAAATCGCTTTTGATCTAACTAATTCAGATGTTTTGATTATTTCAGGAATGGCCAGAGGAATCGATGCTGCAGCTCATAAAGGAGCTTTGTTTGCCAAAGAACAACGGGGATATACCGTGGCGGTGCTCGGAACCGGTGTAGACGTTCCCTACCCTGATGAAAACAAATTTTTATATCATCAAATTATAGAACAAGGATGTGTCGTTTCCGAATTTGCTCCGGATACAATACCTCAAGCCACTAATTTTCCTCGAAGGAATCGAATTGTGGCTGCTATGTCTTGTGGAACTCTGGTGGTGGAAGCGACCGCTAACTCAGGCTCTTTGATAACTGCAGAAATTGCCAGCGAATATAATCGCAGTATCTTTGCCATACCTGGCGCACCTTCCGATCCCCGAAGTATCGGCCCGAACAATTTGATTAAAAATGGGGCAAATTTGGTGGTATGTGCAACAGATATTATCAATTTAATTAAAACACCCCATATCAACAAACCCATTAAAATAAAAAAATTATCTCAACCCGAATTGCCTCTTTATAAAACTGAAAATAAAAACGAACATCAGACAATAAACAAAACAAAAATTATTGACTATTTGAACTTTGATGGAGTATATGTTGACGAGATTATAAGAGCCAGCGGAATGAGTGCCGCCGAAATTGCTTTAGAAGTTCTGGAATTGGAAATGAACGGTTTAATAGAAAGACAGTCAGGTAATAAAGTTGCTCTGATAAAAAAATAATTAGGGAAAAAAAATGAAACTTGTTATTGTGGAATCTCCGGCAAAAGCCAAAACTATCAATAAATATTTGGGAAAAGATTATCAAGTTTTGGCCAGTTTCGGGCATATCAGAGATTTACCAAGTAAAGACGGATCCGTTAATCCTGACGAAGATTTTGCCATGACTTGGGAACTTTCTGCAGGAGGAAAAAAAAGGTTAGCAGATATTGTTAAAGCTGTTAAAGAATGTGATACAATTGTATTGGCGTCCGACCCTGATAGAGAAGGAGAAGCTATTGCTTGGCACATTTTAGAAGAACTCAAGACAAAAAAATTGCTTAAAGATAAAAAAATTGAAAGAGTTGTATTTCACGAAATTACAAAATCCGCTGTCAGTGAAGCAATTAAAAATCCAAGACAAATTGATGATAATTTGGTTTCTGCTTATATGGCAAGACGTGCTCTTGATTATCTGGTGGGGTTTACATTATCTCCGGTATTATGGAGAAAATTGCCCGGATCAAAATCAGCCGGCAGAGTTCAATCTGTGGCATTGAGATTAATTTGTGAAAGAGAAACAGAAATTGAAAAATTTAAAGCAGAAGAATATTGGACAATCGATGCCGAATTGTTTACCAAATCTCAAGCTTTAATTAAGTCAAGACTTATTCAATTAGATGGGAAAAAACTTGAAAAATTTGATCTTAATTCCGAAGAAAAAGCATTGAAAGCAAAAGCTAAAATAGAATCTCAAGATTTTTCCATCGCTAACGTAGAACGAAAGAAAACAAACAGGTATCCGGCTCCTCCATTTACTACCTCTACTTTACAACAAGAAGCGGCTCGCAAACTCAGGTTCTCAGCAAAGAAAACCATGCAAATTGCTCAAAAGCTTTATGAAGACGGTTTTATTACGTATATGCGTACCGATGCAGTAAATTTATCTAAAGAGGCTATTGAGGCTTGTAGAGATGCTATTTTGAAATATTTTGGAGAGGCTTATCTTCCCAAAATCCCTAAAGAATATAAAACGAAATCTAAAAATGCACAAGAAGCGCATGAAGCTATTCGTCCGTCAGATGTGATGAATACACCTAAAAAAATGGAAGCAAAATTAGATAATGACGCTCACAAATTATATGAATTAATTTGGAAAAGAACTGTTGCTTGTCAGATGAATCCGGCGATTATGGATAAGGTTGTAATTGATGCAATTTCCAATGATAAACTTATTATGTTAAGAGCAAACGGACAAGTTATTGACTTTGACGGTTTCTTAAAACTTTATCAGGAATCTAAAGATGACTCTGATGAAGATGATGAAAATAAAATTTTGCCAAATGTAGAAAACGGAGAAAATGTCAATAAAGGAGAAATTATCCCTGAACAACATTTTACCGTTCCGCCTCCTCGCTTTACGGAAGCCAGTCTGGTAAAAAAATTGGAAGAATTGGGAATCGGACGTCCTTCTACTTATGCTACGATTATTGCAGTGCTTCAGGAACGAAAATATGTAAAAGTCGAAAAATTGCGTTTTATTCCAGAAGATAGAGGACGAATCGTAACCGTATTCTTAGAAAACTTTTTCAAAAAATATGTTGAATATGATTTTACAGCTCAATTGGAAGAATTTTTAGATAATGTCTCTGCCGGCGAAATGGAGTGGAAAAAGCTTTTGAGCGGTTTTTGGGTTAAGTTTATCAAAAATATTGAAGCCGTCAAACCATTGCAAATCAGTGAAGTTATTGAAAAAATTGATGAAGTACTGTCATATCATCTGTTTCCTCCCAGAGAGGACAATTCAGATCCGAGAATTTGTCCGGAATGCGGACAAGGAAAACTGAGTGTGAAACTCGGCAAATTCGGAGCATTTATCGGTTGTTCTAATTATCCGGATTGTAAATATACAAAGCCGTTAACAGATACCGCAGATGAAGAAGCCACCTCAACAGCTAAAACTCCCAATGCAGAAGATAAAATTATGGGCGAAATCAACGGAATGAATATATACTTGAAAAAAGGTCCATATGGTTTCTATGTACAATTGGGAGAAGATGCAACAGCAACAACAGAAAAACCCAAACGCTCAGCTTTACCAAAAAATATTACACCAGATGAATTAACATCTGAACAAGCTATCAGACTGGTTTCTATGCCTTTTGATTTGGGTGAAGATATTACGGTAAATACCGGAAAATTCGGCCCTTATGTTAAACAAGGTAATAAATCTCAATCTTTGCGTGGTGAAGACAATATATTCAATATTACTTTAGAAAGAGCAAAAGAGCTACTATCCAATGCAAAAGAACGTCCAAGCGGACAATTGTTGGGTATAAACCCCAAAAATAAACAAGAAGTTCATCTCTTGTCAGGCAGGTATGGACCTTATATCAAGAGTGGACACACAAACTATGCAATTCCTAAAGCTCTAAAAGAAAAAGAACTATCACTGGAAGACGCTCTCAGCATTATAAATGGGAAATAATATTGACAATTTATGAATAATATGCAAAATTCAATCAAGTGATTTAATTTGGGAGCTTTTGCAATGGAATTAATGGAAGGTATTTTAACCAGACGTTCGGTTCGTCAATATCAAGATAAAAAGATAGATAAAGAAACTATCAAAAAAATCATTCGTGCAGCTCAATATTCACCTACTGCACACAATCGTCAGCCTTGGGAATTTTTAGTTATTGAAGATAAAAAATTTATGGAAGAATTGCGCCATATCCAACGTTGGACATCTTTTGCCAAAGATGCATCTTGCGTTATCATTGTTTGTGGCGATACAGACAAATCTTTCAGCCGTGACAAAGATGATGAAAAATGGTCTTTTATTGATGTTGATTGCGCAATAGCAACACAATCTTTAATGTTGGCAGCATGGGCTGAAGGTATAGGAACTTGTTATTGTGGTGCCGCTCCGATGCAAAAAGTGGTTGATGCTTTAAGCAAAAAACTAAATCTATCTCCCAACATTCGTCCTTTTGCAATTGTACCAATGGGTTATCCGCTTGATGCACCAAAACAACCGGATAACAGATATGATGAGACGAAAATACATTGGATTGAAGAAGTTAATTTTTAAACGTTAACTGTCAGTTTTTTTTAGGGATTTGTGAAAGGACAAATCCCTATCTTTTTATTCCGTCCATATACTTTAATTATTGTTTTGCATATATCCTTATATTTTATCCAAATTCTATACTTGTGAAACATCTTAAACAGCATCTCTGTAAATGTCATTGTCTGACATCACTAACTGTCATTGTCCGACATCACTAACTGTCATTGTCCGACTTGTTCGGACAATCTCACGAAATTTAAGAGAGATATTCCGATCAAGTCGGAATATGACAGAGAAAAACAAAGGAGCTGAAAGATGAATAAATATACCATAACATCAATAATGATATTACTTTCTTCATCATCTTTGGCTCAAGACAGTTGTAGGGTTCGTCCGTCTTGTGCAGATATGGGATATACCAAATCAGCAACCGATTGTAATGCTTTGATGTAGATCGTGCTTGTGTTAGACCCAATGTATGTGCTGAAGATCCTTGGTTAGATTGTTCTACACTATCATTATATTAAATTGTTTAATGTTTGGACTATGATACAACAAAGTAGTGTGACTATAAAAACTACCAAGGATACCCGTTAATACATTTTTCAGGAGTTTTGTGGCAATCAGTAGTATTTTTTTGATATAGAGCTTCTCTTTCAGGTGTAAGCTCTCCTACCTGACAAGCTGAAATCATAAGTAGTGCAAAAAACAAAATGTATCTCATCTGTTTCAATCCTCTAAATAACCGGTAGCAATACTCTACGCCATATAAATGCAACAATTGCTATAATAAATATTTTTGCCAAAAAACTCAATATTCCGCTTTTTTCGTATTTGGCAGAACTACGCCATACAGCCAATACAATGTTCCACGAATAAATTGCTAAAATTATCAAACTGGTAACATAGCATAATGTCCAAAGGATTCCTAACTTAGGGGAATTTATTACATGAAAATGATGAAAAAAATATTCATTGATAGAACGTCCTTGTAAATATCCTGATAGCAAATATCCGAATATTCGTACAAAAAGGTTTAATACTATCAAACCCAATACGCCGAACTTCCAAAATGTTTCAGCAAGAGAAAGTTCACCTTTGACCAGTTTTGAGAACATTATGTATTTCCTTTATATCTAACCTATTTGTATTAATACTACAAATAGGACAAATTTTATCAAGAAAATAATTTAATTTCTAACAATTGGTGATATTCACAGCCAATCCGCCTAATGATGTTTCTTTATAACGGCTACTCATATCCACGCCGGTTGCATACATAGTTTTGATAACGCTATCAAGACTTACTAAATGTTTTCCTTCTCCTCGCATAGCCAAACGAGCTGCATTAACAGCTTTTACGGCTCCCATGGCATTGCGCTCTATACAAGGGACTTGAACCAATCCTCCAACTGGATCACATGTTAATCCCAAATTATGTTCCATTGCAATTTCTGCAGCATTTTCTATTTGAGAATTTGCTCCTCCCATTGCAGCAACCAGTCCGGCTGCAGACATTGAACATGCAACTCCTACTTCTCCCTGACAACCTACTTCAGCTCCTGAAATTGATGCATTGGTTCTATATAAACTACATATTGCAGATGCAGTTGTTAAGAAACGGATTATTCCATCTTTTTCACTTAAAGTAGATTTGTGTGAGGCAAAACGTTCATAATATCTGATTACAGACGGCATAATTCCTGCAGATCCCATTGTTGGGGCTGTGACAATTTGCCCACCTGAAGCGTTTTCTTCTGCAACAGCAAACCCCCATAGGTTCAACCAATCTACAATCATGAGGGAATCCATATCATTTCGTTCAAATCTGTCTTGTAAATTATTAAAAATTTCTCCGGCTCTTCGTTTGATTCCCAATCCTCCGGCAAGCTCTCCTTTGGCTCTGATGCCTCTATCAATTGAATTTTGCATAATATCATGTATTTTCTGAATATATGATATTACTTCTGTTTCCGGACGCAAACTTACTTCATTTTGCATTACAATTTCTGAAATACTGAGATTGTGTTTATCGGCAATTTCTAAAAGTTCACGACAACTATCAAATTGGTACGGAACATTATATGGAGCTCTACCAATACGTTGACCGATCTCATCTTGTCTGGCGATGGTACCTCCGCCTATTGAGAAGTATATTTCACTCAAAAGCTCTTTGTTTGTACAATCAAATGCTGAAAACTTCATGCCGTTAGAGTGCTCGGGAAGAAAAGTTTCTTTTGCAAAAATAATATCCTGCGGAAGATTAAATTTTATAGCTCTTTCTTGTCCTAAGTGTAAGATACCATCTCTTTCCACTGCTACAACATAAGGTTTTTCAGGGTCTACGGCCTCTGCTTCCAAGCCCATAAGTCCATAAACGATGGCTTTGACTGTTCCATGTCCAAATCCGGTAAGAGCTAAAGATCCGTATAAAGTGACTTCTATTCTGCTAACTTCCGGAAAGAAGCCTTTTTCTTTAAGATTGTCAAGATACCTTTTGGCTGCTCTCATAGGTCCGACAGTATGTGAGCTTGATGGTCCCACACCAATTGAAAATATTTCAAATAAACTATAATACATTAAAAATACTTCCTAATTTCAATATAATTTTTAACTCCAAGATTCTGTAAAGTATTGGCAATATAGATATGCAAATCTTCCCACTTGGTATATTTTTCTATCCATTCTTTTGCAATTTTAGGTGAGCGTGAAAGTTGAACTTCAATAGTTTCTGTCAATAATCCGTTTATTGCTTCCGGCAGTTTATCAAAGTTTATATTTAACTTTCTGTCAGCGTTGAAACTTATAACATTATGTTCTAATAAATAATTAAAATGTATCAAATCTCCTACACGATGTGACTCAATGGGTTTAGATTTTGATAAGCTACGCATAACAATCCATGTAGTATATATCTTTTTAAGCATTAATTCATCAATAACACCGCTTTTTACATACTCTGGCATCATGGCTATTGAAACCACATCAGCTTTATTCTCCTCAATAATATGACGATATGCACCTAGCGCATCTTTGTAATAACTGTTTGGACCTAAGGAATGCCCGTTTTCATGTCCGATAACAAAAATATGGTCGGCTTCATGACTGAAATATTGATGTAGTTCCGGTACAACCAGAGCTTCAAGCATTTTTTTATCTCTTTTATCATCATGGCTCATTCTTACTTGACGATGATATACATTTCGGCGTCCGCCTCCCATCTTGATTGATAATTTATCATCATTAGGAAGATTTTCTGCGGTGGTGATTCCTCCTCTGCATTGAGCAAAATCTCCACATAGTGCAACTAAGTCTGCATCAACCATTGTTTGTTTAATAGCTTCTCCTTCTGCAATATTTTGCTGATATTTATCTGATAAAGGCATCTTATTTGCTAAAGTTTTCATTTGCTCCTTAAATGTCAGCAATAATTTTGTTCCTTGTGAATTGATAATTCCGACTCTGGCTCCGAGAGTATCTTTTGATATAGGCTCAATACCGGCTTCTGCAAGTAAGGTTTTAAGCTCATCATCTTCCAACACCGTTCCTGTCAATTCATCATCATAATTTTCTCTACTGATGGTAAACTCTAAAGGGGTATCTTGCATCTGAGCCCAATGTTTATCTGCCAGCATATCCATATCTTCATTATTTTGGATTAAAGCCTGAGCTTGCCATGCGAGGAACTCATTAAACAGTGAATCTGTTGAATAGTGTCTTGCAAGTTCCAAATCATTAGCTATTTGAGAAAACTGCGGAGCAAAGTATTCTGTATAGTCTATTGCTTTTAATCCGCCTTTATCATCATATCTTACCATGGTGCGAGCGCTGAGTATTTTTTTTACTTCATTTGCTTGACCTGATTTTAGCATGCTTTTAATAATTTGGTGAAAATGCTCCTCCGTGAGATCTTCCGGATAAAAATTTTTACCTTTAAGAAGATGGATTCCTTCAAAAATTTCAATAGGCTCCAAATCTATGCCATTATGTCCGCTTGCTCCATTAAAACTGTTAAATAATCTTAATGCTTTTTGAGCATGCTGATTTTTAGGTGCTTCTTGTTCTAATTGTTGTTTTAGTTCCAAATTAAGCGGGTGGTCTTGTTCTAATGATACATTGTTTATAGTCTTTGCTGCTCTTACTAAATACTGCAAAGCTTTTTTATCTCCATCAGATAAATTAACATAGCCGATAAAATTATCATCTATTAGATTTATTTCTCTGAGATGATTAGAAAATATATCATCTAATTTATCTTCGGAAATTGCTATTTTATGTTTCATTATTCATTTACCTCCACAGTTCTAAATCTAAAAATTTTAATATTATCAGACCAATATGACGGGCTAAGTCCGGCTTTGATTTTTAATGTTGTTAAAAACTCTTTACTATCAGTTATCTCGTTCCACACAGATGGAAGCAAAACTCCTTGTCTGTCACCATCTCTGATAACTAATCCGTCTTTTCCTTTAACTATTTTATTTAACAAGTCTTCTTCACTTTTAAAGCTGATTCGCTCATAGCCGCTTAATAAAGATACCGTAAACCTGATATTGGCAAGTTCATTTTGTTGTAAAGGTGAAAATCTTTCATCAGCCATTGCCGCAGAATATGTATTATCCGCAATATCGGTTGCAATTGCTTGAGATGGTAAAAGAGAACCTATACAACCTCTCAATTTATTGTCAATTTTTAGTGTCACAAAAGATGCACCTTTATCAAATAAAGAATTAGGATATTCATCTCTGGTTGGAATATAATGCTTATGCTCAACAGCCAAAGAAAGTGATTTAGTAACAATATCCGTAATATGCTTCATGTTGTGGCGAGCAAAATTTGTTAAATTTTCGACTTCTTGTTCCAGTGGAGATAATTGTTTATCCAGTTCCGGTTCGCCGGCATATATCCACGAAGCATATCCGACAACGCTGTCTGTTACTCCGGAAACCTCCCCTGAATTTGATATATCCAACAGTTTAGGTTTCAGAGAATGAGTTTTGGCCAGATACATTGCGGTATTGATTCCTGTTGCACCGCAAGATTGATGATTTTTTAGATTTTCACCTGAATTTACCATATCTATGGTTTGAGCATCTTGTTTAACAGCCTCATTCAGATCAAGATAATGAGATAAATCTGCCGATATTATAAGTAAAGTATCATCTTTCTTCAAAAGTGGACTAAGAGCTTTTGCAATAGTATCGGAATTTATATTGCCATATAGCATTGGTACAATCGTAAAATCAGATAAAGTTTTTTGCAAAAATGGTAGCTGAACTTCTATTGCATGTTCGTCTTTATGAGCAAAATTATTAAATGTAAATCCTTTTTGTTGTGAAAAATATTCAGTCAGTTCTTTATCTGTACTGACACGTCCTAACGGTGTGCGAAATCCTCCGGCACTTGATAAAGCAACACCTTTTATATTAACTCGATGTGACGGACCTAATATTATAATTTTTTTTATTTTACCGGAAAAAGGTATCAACTGCTGATAGGCTTTGGCTGCAACTTCTGCTGAATACATGTACCCTGCATGAGGAACTATCATAATTTGAGGCCGGTAACTGATTGGTGAAATTACGGTCTTAAGATAACCGTCAACATCTGTTTCCAATTGATAGGCATCTGCCGGATAAAACAGGCCGGATACAGCCGCTTCTCTGGTAGGGGTTATATCTTCATCTCGCAAAGAGTAATCTTTAATAAGATTTGAATTTGATGAAATATAATCTTTTATAAAATAAAAATTAAGCAAAATAATTGTAATTGCAACAATAAAAAGTAAGATATATTTTGGCAGATTACGTTTATCAAATTCAAAATTTTCAGACATACTATCCCTTTCTTATCTATACAGAACGTTTATTTTTGCAAAGCATCATATAATGATGAAAAGTCCTGAAAATATAATACTGATGAGGTTTTATCAACATCATCGGTAAACAGGTTTTTATTAATCATTATCGGTAAGGCTCCCGCAGACAATGCACAATCACCATCTTGATTGCTATCTCCGATCATCCAAACATTTTGTTGATTAATTTCAGTTGGCGTCAATAATCCTCTTAATGTATAAAAAATATGTTCCGGATAAGGTTTATCTTTGGGAGCTTCATGTCCGCAAACTATTCTTGAAAAAATATCGGGGTTATAAAGTAAAGGAAGTTCTATTTCTAACAATCTTCGGTCTTTATTGGTCATAATCATAACTTCAACACCGATTTCCTTCAAAATATTTATGACTTCCGAAGCGTAAGGGAATGCTTTTACGTATTGAGGAGATATTCTTTTGTAAATTCTAACATATTCTTCATATGCTTCAGTACTTTGAGAGCCAAAAAAATTAACAAAATTATCCCATAATGAAAGTCTGGGATTGCGTAATTTTCTGACATCTTCCCAACTCCCGAGATTATATTCTTTTAGAACATTGTTCATAGCTTCGATAACAACATTTCTATTGTCAGACAATGTTCCATCCCAATCAAACAATGCATACAAAAGTTTATTTTTTGATAACAACATGATTATATCCGTTTTTGGAGGTTTATAGCATTGTAATATTATAGTAATATTAATATATCTGGCAAGAATGTTTTAATATCTATTAAACGAATTAATGCTTGAAATTATAAAATTGTTGATATAGCATATCAACTAGTCAGTAATGGCTAGGGAATGTGAAGGTTCCTATAAATTTATCAGCGGCGGTGTTGATACCGCCTAAAGCTTATCAACACCGTTCCTCTATAAAAAGGAGCGGCCAAGGTCAAAATAAATAATGGTGGCCGGAGCAAGTCCGTTGATAAAATAAACGGGCGGTTATTGCTGGTAATGACTTCCTTCACAAAGCCCGGCCATCACCTCTTTTTTTTTATATCTCCCTTTATATTAGCATTTATTGATATTGTTTGCAATCTTTTTTGCTCACTAACATAAAATAACACCCTAAAGTTGTTGCAACTTTAGGGTGTGGGGGTTTATTAATGCCAAATTATTTTCCGATTTTACTCTTTCCTCCCATATAAGGTTGTAACTTAATCGGAATATTAACGCTACCATCTGCGTTTTGATGATTTTCAATAAATGGTACCAATGCTCTTGGGGTTGCTATACCGGTATTATTTAAGGTGTGAACATAGCGAACTTTTCCCTCTGCATTATCACGATAACGCAAATTTGTTCGACGAGCCTGCCAATCGGTAATATTGGAACAAGAATGAGTTTCTCTATAACAATTTTGGCTGGGTACCCATGCTTCTAAGTCATATTGACGATATTTGGGAGCCCCCATATCACCGGTACAAATATCCAATACCTGATATGGTAATTCCAAATCTTGCAAAACTTCTTCTGAAATTGCCAATAATTTCTGATGCCATTTTTCACTTTCAGCAAGATCATTTTTACAAATAACAAATTGTTCTGTTTTCATAAACTGGTGTACTCTCACTAAACCTCTGGTATCTTTTCCGGCAGCACCGGCTTCTCTACGAAAACATGGAGAAAATCCGGCATATAGAATCGGCAATTGATTTTCTTGAAGTATTTCATCAGCATGAAGAGAGTTTAAAATCAATTCTGCTGTACCTGAGAGATAAATATCATCTGCTTGCATATAATATATTTCGTCACGAGAAAAGGGTAAATAACCTTGTCCGTACAAAGGTTTTTCTTTGGAAATTGACGGAACAGTAACAACACAAAAACCATGTTGGCGCAATTTATCCAATACAAACATATGCATAGCCAACTCTAACTGTGCTAAATCATTTTTGATTGCATAAGTTCTTGATCCGGATACTTTAGCAATACGTTCCATTTCAGCCCAATCGTTCAATTCCATTAATTCTATATGATCTCTTGGAGTAAAATCAAATTTACGAGGTTCGCCAACTTTACGTATAACAATATTACCGCTTTCATCTTCAGCAACCGGACATTCATCACTTGGGTAGTTAGGAATTTTAAGCATTTGAAGTTCAAAATCAGCTTCTATTTGAGAAAGTTGTTCTTGCTGTCTTTTAAATTCTTCGCCGATTTCCTTACTTTTGGCAATAATTGCCGGACGTTCTTCTGCAGAAGCTGATTTTATTGAATTACTGAGCTTATTTTTTTCCTCTGCAAGCGTTTGTGATGAAGTTTTTAACTTGTTCATTTCCAAATATGTAACAATAAGATTGTCAATATTTTCAGGAGCAAAACCTTTTTTAGCTAGTGCATCTTTAGTCCATTGAGGATTCTCAACAATAAATTTTATATCCGGCATTTATTTTTCCTTAAAAAAACAATTGATTTAAGCTGAGGGTTAGAGTATCTGTTATTGTAATTAAATTCAACATAAAATTAAAAAAATATTCACTAAAATACAGCTTTTGCAAGATAAGGTATTATATTTAACTCTATGAAGCGGAGTAACGATGAAAAAATATTTGATATTAACTTTTGTGATTGTAATTTTAGGGGTGTTTGGCACCAGAATTTGGCTTGGTTCCAATGCTACTATATACAATACATCTACTGCAATTCAGGAACTTGCAAAATGGGTAGAAAATCCCGATGAAACAATTATTGAAATCATTGATGATGAATTGTACATTCAAGAAGCAATCGGATCAACTGGCTCAACATTAAAATATCCTTTGGAGTTAAAAGGTAATTTCAGATTAACCTTTCAATTGCTAAGCCTTACTCAAAAGTCATCACTAAAGTTTATATTACAAAAAGATAATAACAAATATGAAGTTGAAATTGGTATAACTCCGCAAACAAGTAGTGTTAAGTTATCAAAAAATTCGTTATCATTAATTGAAAAAAACGGAATAGTTATACAGCCCAATAAGTATTATACCGTTTCTTTGGAAAACAATAATAATGAGCTAAGTTTCTATATAAATGAAACAGATATACTTAAAATGAATATTTCAGCACAAGCATTTGAATTGAAAATATCAATGCATGGTTTACCAAGCAGTCCGGCAGCATTCAAAATCAGAGATTTTGAAGTTTGTGTATTTTAACATATCCCTTCACATTCGCAACATGTATCATAATCAGGACAATTTGTGTCTGCACAAATATAACAATAAAGCGGATCTGTATTAGCTTGGTGTTCACTTGGCCAACAACTACAATAAGAGCCGTATTCATAGTAACCTGATTCACAACCTTTAAAATAATATTGAGTTTTTCCGCCACAAGTCTTGGAAGTGCAAGAACCGTTTGTTGGACATTTGGTTAAAGTATAACTACCCCAACTACAAGCCGTACAAGTATTTCCACTCTTAGTATAACCTGACTTACAACTATTAAGCTTATATTTAGTAGTACCTCCACACGAATAATTAGAACAGTTACCACCGGTAGGGCAAGAAACTAACGGATAGCTTGAGAAATCACAGGCTACACAAGTTGTATTATCGGTGTCAATTTCATAATTATTTGTGCAACTGTCTAATTTATATTGAGTTGTTTCTCCACATTCAAAATCTGTACAATTACCTCCGGTAGGACATTCGGTTAAGGGATATTCGCTAAAGTCACAGCTTTCACCAACTTCCGGACAATAGAACAGAGTAGTATCAAACGGACAGCTAATAGCTTTTTTACCCACACAATCAGTTGCAGATTTGGTATATCCCATATCTGCACAAGACGGACGAACCATACAACTGTCTTGAGCTAAAGATGATGATGCTGATAAAAGTAGTATTGATAGGCTTATAACATATTTGTTCATCTCATGGCTCCTTTGTTTTTCTCTGTCATATTCCGACTTGATCGGAATATCTCTCTTAAATTTCATGAGATTGTCCGAACAAGTCGGACAATGACAGTTAGTGATGTCAGACAATGACATTTACAGAGATGCTGTTTAAGATGTTTAACAAGTATAGAATTTGGATAAAATATAAGGATATATGCTTGTAAGGTTACAAAGCTTAAACAGCATCTGTAACTTCAAATATATAAAATATTTCACAATTAGTCAATCAATAATTAAAATAAGTGGACGAATTTTCAAATCATTATAAAACCTAATTCGTCCACCTATCTCGATATTTGATTGACACATTGTAAAACCTATGTTATCTTAGAACATGGGAAAGATAATTGTGCCACTAAGGTATCATTATATGCACAAGACATGTCTCATGTTTATCCGCTTGTCCATATCCGCCAAAGTGGCACCTTTAATGACAATGTCTGCTCTCCTAACTGTCATTGTCCGACTTGTTCGGACAATCTCATAAAACTTACG